>DASYGC010000258.1:0-5315 GCA_036000225.1 Ktedonobacterales bacterium
GCCGCCGACCAGGATGCCCGCCAGCAGACTCAGCGCGGTGCGCCGGCTCAGCCCCAATGTCGTGGAAGGTGCGCGCTCTCGCGTCACCCGTTCCTTCACGGCGACAGAGCGTCCCATCACGGCACCTTTCCTGGCGGCGCGCCGCCCGCGCCCCGGCGGCTGGATCACTGGCAGCTGGCCACATCGGGGGCATACCCCGCGCGTAGCTGGCGTTACGAGTTACCCGCGTCCACCCGGGTTCGAGAGTACTGGCACTATCCTATCACAGCGGTTCAGGATTGCGGTAAGACGCATCGGGGACTGCTCGCTTTCAGTGGGCGCGCTACCGACGGAGCTGCGCGCGCGCCCGCGCCGTGAGCGGATGGCCAAATCGTCATGGATTGAGAGTGAATTGAGAGCACTCGAGCCTGGATGACGTATGTTGTTCAGTGGTCGTGGCAGCTACGCGGAGATTGATAGCCGCGGCTTGCGGCCACCTGGCAGGCCCTGCTCCCGTAGTCTATCTGTCGCGCGGCGCGCGGCGTGCCCTTAGTACAAAGCGCAGGTGAGTCTCATGTTGCGAACGCTGCGGATCCCCCCATCAGCCGACATCGCGTTCGTTTGCGGTGCGTTGACACGCGTGCCGGCGCGGGAAGTGGCGCTCGAATGGCCGCTAGGCGCGTGCTGCGCGCTGGCTGGCGCCAGCGAGATGCAAACGCTGCTGGATACCTGCGCGGCGCTGGGAAAAGCGGTTATCATCCTCGGCGGCGACGAGACCCTCCGCGCGCATGCCGTTGCCGCTGGATTCGGCGCGGCGACCTCCCTCGGCGAATGGGAGACCGCGAAGCAGCGCGCCGTGCGTCCCCGCCCGCAAACTTATGGACCCGAGCGCCCGCGGGTCGCCACCGGATATCCCGGCGCGCCAGCGGTACGCATCCTGGCTCCGGCCGACACGCGGGAAGACCCACACCTCTACGATCTGACGGGCGATGACCCTCCCGGGTATGTCGTCGAACTCGTCGCGACCGGGCAGCTCGATCCTCCTGCTGAGCGCCTGGCGGTGATTCCTACGATCCCGCTGCATTTGCGCCGCAAGCCTTCGCATCGCGATGAACGGCGGCGTGAGGCAGCGGCCGCCATCTCGCTCGAGCGGGCGCAGCAGGTGTACGAGGAGCGGATCACCGCCACGATCCGCACCAGCGGCCAAAGCGCGGAGGCGAACCCAGACACCACCGCCGCGTCGGTGAGCGTCCCGGTAAGCGAACATAACGACGAGTCGTCCTCCACGAATGTGTGATGTTTCGGCGGTGTGGACGGTTATGTAGCGTCACTGGCGATGCGCTGTGGACATTTGTGGCACCCCTGGTTGCTTATCCTGCCACTGGCGATACGTCTGGCAACTCGTCGCTCCGGCTAGCGGGGGTGATATACTGCCTCACTGGACCCTACCCCACCACGCAGAGGCAGGGCGGTAGTTGAGGAGTCGCCGATCGTGCCGCATCGCCCCCACCAGGGACCAACACCGCCCCGTCAGGATCGGTCCCACCCGCGTGCCGCTGCCGCCGCCACCACACCATCCCACAATAGTTCGGACGCCGATCAGTACCTGGAAGGGCGGCGCATCGTTCCCGCCCCATTGCGGGCCGATATGAGCGTGGCGGACCTGATTGACAGCGCGTTCCAGGCATACAATGCGGGGCGCATCAACGAGGCGGCCCGGCTGTACGCCACCCGCATGCTCGATCCGCGCGAAGATGTCACGATCTGCCTCACCGTCGCGGGCGCGATGACACCGGCGGGTGTGGGCGGCAGCATCATTTCGCTCATGGAGCGCGGCGCCATTGACTTTATGGTGAGCACTGGCGCCAATCTCTACCACGATATTCATCACGCGCTGGACTTTGCGCTGCATCGCGGCAGTTTTCAGTTGCCTGACCCCGACCTGCATGCGGCGGGCGTGATCCGCATCTACGACATTCTCTTTCGCGACGCGGTGTTGCTCGATACCGATGCCTTCCTGCGCGAGTGTTTCAAGACCTTTCCGCAGCGCGCCATGTCCACGGCCGAACTGCACCATCTGATCGGCCAGCGCCTGCTGGAGGTGGGCGTGGAACCGGAGCATTCGGTGCTGGCCATGGCGGCGCGCTGGAATGTGCCGATCTATACCTCATCGCCCGGCGACTCCTCGATCGGCATGAACCTGGCGCGCCATCAGCTGGATGGCCACGCGCTCACCATCGATCCCCTCTTCGATGTCCACGAGACGACCGCCATCGTGCAAGCCGCCACCCGCAATGGCGTGATCATTCTTGGCGGCGGCTCACCCAAAAACTTCTACCTGCAAACGCAGCCACAACTGTGGGAGGTGTTGGGCATCAATAAGGGTGGGCACGATTTCTTTATTCAGATTACCCAGGATGCCCCCCACTGGGGCGGACTCTCTGGCGCCACCCCATCCGAGGCGGTGAGTTGGGGCAAGATCAAACCAGATCTGCTCAACGATACGGTGGTGGTCTATGCGGATACGACCATCGCGTTTCCCTTGATCGCGGCGTATGCCATCGCCCGTGCGCAGCCGCGGCCCAGGCGCGGCCTGTACGCTCAGCGCGAACGTATGCTCGCCGATCTGCGCGCGGCCTATGCCGCTGGTACGGGCCGCGAGACCGATTGAGCCGGCGTTGAGGCGAATAGCCGCGCGCCAGGTGGGACGCCAGCATCCGGGCCGCGTTGCGTATCGCGCGTACAATTCGTAGCAATGCCAGTCAGCGCGCCGCGATGTGGTACGCGAATCGTCTGGTCCAGGTTGGTGCGAAAGGACAGGTAGGCCGATGCGCGATGTGCTGGTGGATGTTACACGTTGGCAGGCGGCTGGCGAGCCGGTGGCGCTGGCGACGGTCGTGTCGGTTCAGGGATCGGCGCCGCGCGGAGTGGGCGCCACGCTAGCGATCAGCGCCAGCGGCGAGATCAGCGGCTCCGTGAGCGGTGGCTGTGTCGAGCCGGCGGTCATTGAAGAGGGGCTGCGCGCGATCCGTACTGGCCGGCCCACACTCCTACAATTCGGCATCACCGAGGCACAGAATGTCGAGCAGATCGGCCTCTCGTGCGGCGGTGAAATTCGCGTGTTTGTCGAGCGGCTGGGTGATATTCGCCCGCTGCGCGAAGCATTAATGGCTGAACACCCCATCGCGCGCGCCCTGGCCCTCGAAAGCACTACCGCCAGCGCGAGCATCCTGGTGCCCGAAACGGGGAGTCCTACTGGCACCCTGGGCGATGCCACACTGGATCAGACGGCCATCGCGAGCGCCCGCGGCCGCCTGGCGCACGGCGAATCGGGAACCGAGCGGCTCGCCACCTCGGTCGGCGCCGCGGCGGAGATCTTTTTCGCGGTCTTTCCCGCGCCGCCCTCGCTGGTCGTCATCGGCGCTGGCCATATCGCCATCCCACTCACGCAGATCGCGAAGGTGTTGGGCTATCACGTCACGGTGGTCGATGCGCGTGAGGCTTTCGCCACGCGCGAGCGCTTCCCTGACGCGGACGAGTTGCTGGTCGAGTGGCCGGACGAAGCCCTGGCGCACCTGCCGCTCACCGGGACGACGGCGGTCGCCGTGCTCACGCACGACGCCAAGTTCGACGAACCGGCTCTGCGCGCGGCAGTCAACTCACCCGCGGGCTACGTCGGCGCAATCGGGTCGCGTGGCACCAAGCGCGACCGCGACGTGCGCCTGCTGGCGCAGGGCGTGACCGACGAGCAGATCGCCCGCATTCACGGCCCCATTGGCCTGGACATTGGCGCGCGCACCCCCGAAGAGATCGCACTGGCCATCATGGCGCAGATCGTGGCCTCCCGCCACCAGCGCCCCGCGCAGTAGCGCATACGTGGCGGCGACCAGGCGGGCACCGATCGCCGCGCGTTCGCATTGACAGCCGGCGCCGCGCCGGGCTATACTGCATGTGCCGGATACATGGTGGCCATAGCTCAGCTGGCAGAGCGTCAGATTGTGGCTCTGAAGGTCGCGGGTTCGAGCCCCGTTGGCCACCCCCACCGAATACAACGCCCCGCATGCAACAGCACGCGGGGCGTTGTGCCGTGCTATCCCGGTTCAGGGTTGCGGCGTTTCCAGCCGCAAGCTGGAGAGCATTGGCTGAAAGACCGTGGCATCCTGGGTGGAGAACACCGCCTGGGGCGCGAAATAGCCGATCAGGTAGGTCGTCTGGTTGCGCAGGGTCGCCAGCGCGACGACGTGCCAGGTGACACTCTGTCCACCCGCAGCACTGGGCACGGTCACATCAGCTGATTCCATCGCCCATGTCTCGGTCGCCACGCTCGCGTTGATGGGCGTTGATTTGTTCGCGATCGTTGGCGTAATCGCCAGATTGTTCGCGAGCGCGGTGCTCAATTTCGCAATGAATTGGTCGTCCAGACCCGCGAGATCGCTGCCTCCGGCAATCGTCTGAATTTCGAAATGGGCGTTCGCTCCTGGATCGCGGAATTCGACCAGATCAGTAGTTCCCGCGGTCTGTGGTGTCTCGGCCCACCCCTTGGGATAGATGATCGTGTAGTTGGCCGCGGTATAGCGCACGAATCCCGCGGGGGGCGGTGGCGGACCACCAGGGGTGGTGGTGACAATGGCGGTCGTCGGCCCCAGGCTAAACAGCCCCCCCAGTTGCCCGTTGCTCACCAGCAGCGCCGCACCGGTGCCCAGCAAGAGCACCAACACCAGCGCCACCGCCGACACCCCGACCAGGCGCCGGGAGCGAGCGGAGCGCTCGTCAGGCGCGCCAGCAGCACCATCTGACCGCAGCGCCGGCGGCAATGCCGCGGTATTTTCGGGGCTCTCGTAGGGTCCGCCCGCGCGCCGTGGATAGGTAGGCGGCACGGTGTCTGGTCGCTGGACTGCGCCAGGAGTGCGCGGTCCCGTGCGCGGCAGCACGGGCGGCTGGTAGCCAGCGAACGGCCTCACGGGAGCGGTCACGGCATCGAGAGGTGGCACCGGCGGCACGGTGGGTCGCTCGGCGCCGGCATCGAACGCGGTGTCTGAAGTCGATTGACTCGCGCGCGGCGGAACTGGCCGCGTCTGTGAATCATTGGCCACAGCGGTATCAGCGCCCGCGCCGCTGGCCAGCGGACGCCCACAGTGCGCGCACACGCCAGCGGTGAGGTCGCCCGCCGTCAACGCGAAGCCGCATTGGTCGCACCGTGGTTCCATACTCGCACCTCACCTGCCGCAACTCCCCGGTTCACGTTGCCTGATGACCATCGCCAGGGGACCGGCGCTATTCTCGCACCGGGATGCCCTCCCGTCAAGCGGTGTGATCGGACCCACCTGAACCCGAAA
>DASYGC010000259.1:0-3939 GCA_036000225.1 Ktedonobacterales bacterium
TGACACCTCGTCGCTGCGACTGTGTGTCTCCGCCGGTGAGTCACTGCCTCCGGAGCTGTTCAATCGCTGGAAAGAGCGTTTCGGGGTAGAGATTCTCGATGGCATCGGCAGTACTGAAGTGCTGCACATCTTTATCTCGAACCAGGCGGGTGCCGTCAAACCCGGCAGCACCGGCAGGGTCGTGCCTGGATATCAGGCCGCGATCACCGACGAGGAAGGTCACGCCGTGCGGCCCGGCGAGATAGGCAATCTGCTCATCGCGGGCGATAGCACCTGTTCGTTCTACTGGAACAAGCATGAACGCACCAAGGCCACCATGCTGGGGTCCTGGATCGCCACCGGGGACAAATATCATCAGGATGCGGATGGCTATTTCTGGTACGCGGGCCGCTCGGATGACATGCTCAAGGTGAGCGGACAGTGGGTCTCGCCGGTTGAGGTCGAAGCCGCGCTGATCGCGCATCCCGCTGTGCTAGAGGCCGCGGTGGTTGGTCGTGAGGACGACGACGGACTCACCAAGCCGCAGGCGTTCGTCGTGCTACAGCACGGCCAGACCCCCTCGGAGGAGTTGTCTGGCGCGCTGAAACAGCATGTGAAAGGCACCTTGTTGCCACACAAGTATCCTCGCTGGGTGACCTTCGTGGCGGAACTCCCGAAGACCGCGACGGGCAAGATCCAACGGTACAAGCTGCGCGAGCGGCTTGCCAGCGGTGAGAACGCGCAATCCTAGAAAACCCGCCCCAGATGGGCCACCGCCCGGAACGATCGGAGGCAGGTGCACGATGGTGCTGGGAGATCTCCAACGTCTGGTTCAGGCCGTCGAGGCGAATTGGTGTACCGCGTGGGCCTCGCTGGGCCAGGTACGCGACCAGTTGCCGACGCTGGTTGATGACACGCCAGGGTACCTGCGCGTGTTCACACCGGCGGTACCCGAGATGCTGGTCAACACGATCATCCGCTTCAACGGCCCCCTCCCCATCGACCCTGGCGATCTGGAGCGCATCATCGCGCCCTATCGTCGCCACCGGCTGCCGTTTCAGTGGTGGATGGTGATGGGCGCAGAACCGCGGGACCTGCGCGAGCACCTGCGCCGGCTGGATTTGCAGTCGTGCGGCCCCGCCACCTGCATGGCGCTCCCCCTGGAGCACTGGTCGCCCCCAGACGCGCTGGGAACCCCACTGGCGGACGAAGTCGCACAGCGTGTCGGCACACGCGAAGACGGCAACGCCG
This sequence comes from Ktedonobacterales bacterium, assembly GCA_036000225.1. Taxonomy (GTDB): domain Bacteria; phylum Chloroflexota; class Ktedonobacteria; order Ktedonobacterales; family JADMIN01; genus DASYGC01. Next base: position 1,231 of record DASYGC010000259.1, read on the forward strand.
CGCACGCGGTCATCTGCGATGTCTTCTACGTACCAGCCGGACCAATGGCCCGCTGGACCACCGACAACCCCGCATTCCAGCTCTATCTGACGCGACTGAGAGGCCATCCGGTCGCGGCGTTGGCCACGTTGCGTGATGGCGACACGGTTGGTGTCTATCATGTTGGGACGCGTGCGGGCTTCCGGCGCCACGGCATGGCAGGGCGCCTGCTGGCGATGGCGCTGCGCGAAGCGCAGGCGGGAGGCGCGCGCCTGGCAACCCTGACCTCCACGCCCGAGGCGCGCGCGCTCTACGACGCGCTGGGATTCCACACCTGTGGCGCGATCGAGCAGTGGATTCCGGGGCCGGATCTCATGGCTCAGTTGACTTATGGTGGTCGCGTGTCGCGCTTTCACGCGGCTGGCTGGTGAACCATGACTGATCGCCAAATGTCTCTGGAAGACGCCATTGCCCAACACATTCCCGACGGCACCGTCGTCGCGCTGGGGTGTGCGCTGGAACCGCTCATCCCATTTGCCGCCGGCCATGAATTGATCCGCCAGCGACGGCGCGACCTGACGCTAGTCGGACCAATCTCTGACATCTTGTTCGACCAGTTGATTGGCGCGGGCTGCGTCGCGCGTGTGGTGGCGGCCTGGGCCGGCAACGTCAGTGAGGGGCTGGGGCACAATTACCGCCGCGCGGCCGAGCAAGGGATCCCACGTGCCATCACGGTCGAAGACCACAGCAACTTCACGCTAGCTCTCAGTTTGCTGGCGGGCGCGCTTGGTGCCGCGTACATTCCAACCACATCGCTACTCGGCACCGATATCGTCAAGGATCACCCCACGCTGCGCGTGACGCCCTCCCCATTGGATGGGCAGCCGCACGTGCTGGTGCCCGCCCTCCGTCCCGATGTGGCGATCCTGCACGTACAGCGCGCCGATGCCCAGGGGCGCGCGCACCTGTGGGGCGGATTGGGGGTCTGCGAGGAGGCCGCGCTGGCCGCGCGTGGTGTCATCTACACCACCGAGGAGATCGTCTCCAGCGAGATGATCCTGAGCGATCCCAATCGCGTCCTGGCTCCCGGCTTCAAGACGCTCGCCGTGGTGCACGTCCCCGGTGGCGCGCACCCCTCGCCGGTTCAGGGCCGCTATAACCGCGATCACGCCGCCTTCGCCGAGTATCACCAACGCACGCGTACGGTAGATGGCATGGCAGCCTGGCTCGATGAGTGGGTCTACGGCGTGCCCGATCGCACGGCCTACCTGGCGCACCTGGGCGCTGAGCGGTGGGCCAGTCTCGCGCTCGAAACATCCCGTCTGGCCGCGCCGGTTGACTATGGGTATTGAGGAGGCGGTATGCCGGACTTTACGCCCCAGGAACTGATGGTGGTCTGCGCCGCCCGCGAGATTCGCGATGGCGAGGTCGTCTTCGTCGGCATGCGGCTACCGCTGATCGCTTTCGCGCTGGCCAAGCGCACGCACGCGCCCAACGCCACTGGATTGTTCGAGAATGGTCTCGTGCGCGACAGCCCCTCGCCCGAATTATTGCTGACGATGGGCGACCCGCCCAACATTCTTGGCGCGGAGTGGGCCACGCGCACCGGTGCTCTGATGGGCCTGCTGGCGCAGGGCTATGCGCAGCTCGGATTCGTCGGTGGCGCGGAAGTGGATCGCTTTGGCAACCTCAACACTTCGTATGTGGGCGACCGCGCGCACCCACAGGTGAAGCTGCCCGGCAGCGGTGGTGGCGCCGACATCGCCTCGCTCGCCGGGCGCCTCGCCATCATTATGGCGCACGATAAGCGGCGCTTCCCCGAACGCGTCAGCTACGTCACCAGCCCCGGCTATGGCGATGGCGGTGATTGGCGCACGCGCATTGGTCTCCCTCGCGGCGGTCCCGCCGCGGTCATCACCACCCTGGCAGTGCTGGGCTTCGCTAGCGACACGCACGAGATGTTGCTGCGGTCATGGCACCCAGGGGCCGATGTTCAGTCCGTGCGCGCCAACACCGGCTGGAACCTCCGCGTCGCTCCGGATGCCCGGCAGACCCCGTTCCCCAGCGCCGACGAACTGCGCATCATTCGTGAGTGCGACCCCGAAGGGTTCTGGACCCGCTAAGGCCGGTTCAACTCATGCGTGAACGCGGCGTGCGCCTGGACAACACTCGAGCCTACATTTGGGTTCACCGCGGCCGCCAGCAAATCGCCGAGTGCGCCGATGGGCGCCGCCGATGACGTGATGTAGCCCCAGAAACGTGGGTGTCCATTGAAGAGTGAATGCGCGAGCAAGAGATCGGCCGCGCTATCCAGCACCGCCTGAGCCTCAGTGCCATGTTCCGGCAATGACCCGGTGCCAAGCGCCGCGCGCACGACATCAGGCAGTGCGCCACCGGTCACGCGCCGGTCACGCAGATTGGTAAGGAAGTCCGCGATGCGATCCACCATTTGATGGCCCAACATGCGAAACTCATCGGGAGACAGATCAACGGCAGCCGTGCGCTCACGCAAGTCATCGTCGCCACGTGGTGTAGCCATCGCTTTCCTTCTTACATGGAGCCCCACGCACTATCGCAGTCCCGCAAACACATCGACTTCGGGATCGGATCCCACATTCACCTGGCTCACTACGCGGTAAAACCCCTGCGAGCCCCACAATGCGATGTGCTCTTGCTCTGGGAGATGCTCCAATACCGCATAGTTTGGAAGTTGCGACTGGTGGCACAGGA
>DASYGC010000260.1:0-4934 GCA_036000225.1 Ktedonobacterales bacterium
CGTGCCAGAGAGAGACAGACAGAGAACAGGAGCCAGCGCGACTATGCCAGACCAGCGAGATGAGCCAGCATCCACAGCGCCAACGCTACGCGCGCCATCCACCGAGGAGGAGATTCTCGCCGTGCGCATCGGTGAGACGAAGCCTCACAACGCCACGGTCTACATCGCCGACTATGATCCCGCGTGGCCGCAGATGTATGCCGCCGAGGCCAACAAGATTCGCACGGCGCTGGGCGAGCGCCCGCTTCTGCTCGAACACGTCGGCTCGACCTCTGTGCCGGGGCTGCCCGCCAAGCCGCTCATTGACATCCTGCTGGTCGTCGCGGACTCTGCGGATGAGGCGGCGTATGTCCCCGCGCTGGAGGCGGCGGGCTACGCGCTGCGCATCCGCGAGCCTGACTGGTACCAGCACCGCGTCCTCCAGGGCGAAAGCCCGGTGGTCAACCTGCACGTCTTCAGCCCCGGCTGTGTCGAGATTCGCCGCATGCTGCTCATGCGCGACCGGCTGCGCACGAACGACGCTGACCGCGACCTCTACGCGCGCACGAAGCGCGACCTCGCCAGCCGCGAGTGGAAATACATACAAAACTATGCCGACGCCAAGAGCGCAGTCGTCGAGGCGATTCTCGCCCGTGCCAGCGCCGACGCGGCGTCAGAGAGGCCAGAGAGGCCAGAGAGGCCAGAATAGGGGGCGCCGATGCCGCATATCGCCGAGGGCGCGACGGTACTCTTCCAGGGAGATAGCATCACCGACGCGGACCGGGCGCGCTACTATCCCGCTGACCTGGGGCGTGGCTACGCGCTGATGGCGGCGGGGTGGTTCGCGGCGCACTACCCGGAGCGCGGCGTGCGCTTCCTCAATCGCGGCGTAGGTGGCGACCGTGTGATTGACCTGCTGGCGCGCTGGGAGGAGGATTGTCTGGCGTTGCGCCCCGACCTGTTGACGATTCTCGTCGGCGTCAACGAGACGTGGCGCGCATTCGACGCGGGCGACCCTACCCCGACGGCAGCCTTCGAGCGCAGCTATCGCGAGCTGCTGACTCGGACGCGCGAGGCGTTGCCAGCGACGCGCATCATTCTGATGGAGCCGTTCTCGCTGCCCATCGCGCCAGAGCGTGAGGCATGGCGCGCCGACCTGGACCCGAAAATACAGGCGGTGCGGCGGCTGGCGCGCGAGGTTGGCGCGCTACTCACGCCGCTCGACGGCCTCTTCGCGCAGGCCGCGACGCGCCGCGAGGCCACCTTCTGGGCGGAGGACGGCGTCCACCCGACGCCAGCGGGGCATGCGCTGATCGCGCAAGCGTGGCTGCGGACCGTCGGCGCGCTGGCTGGCGGCGCGGATGTGTGAGCGCCAGCTCCGCCCGCGCAACGACTTTGAAATCGCACTGTAAACACACTCGGTTACGCTTGACGCTTAGATTTAGACGATGCTATACTTCTTTAGCAGCCATTCATGACCCCGCTCATGGCGGCGTGCGACGGGCCTCTAGCTCAATTGGCAGAGCAGCTGACTCTTAATCAGCGGGTTGTCGGTTCAAGTCCGACGGGGCTCACCAGAAATCCCTGAATATTTCGGCCTGCACAAGAGTCGCATCCCACACGGGGTACGGCTCTTTGTTGATTTGACAGCCAAATCCACACGTTGGCGCAGTGTGACGGATAACGACGGACTCAGCGAGTCTCCCCCGTTGCGACCGTTGCTGTCCCAACTCCGACCCGCTCGTGGCGCTGCTCGTCCTGTGCGTCCAACCACGCCGCCAGCCCGATCTCCCGACACACGCCTGCGACAATGCCCAGGTGATCCAACCGCTCCGTCACATATGGCGCCTGTGCGACCTGTGCTGGCGCCCCGTCCACACCGACCTCCTCTTTCGCTCGTCTCCCCACCGCCTCCCCCCTATTCTCCGAAAAACGTCAAGTGGTCGTGCGGAAAGTGGGGTATACAGCTTCAACGAAGCAGATAGAACTACCTGACTTGTTCCTGCCTTACCGGTCGAAGGTGACTGCGGCGTGTTTCGGAACGCCCTCTCCTACTTCCAGCGTGTCAGAATGGTTTCGCGCTGAAACAGTTGGGCAGCGCCCCAGATCGAGAGGATCGCCAGGGGGACCAGGGCAGCGGTGGCAATGATGGCCACGAACACTGTTAGCTCAAACTGGCCCGAGAGTTCGCCCAGTATTAAACCGAAGATTGGGATCACCGCCCATACCGCGAGTTGTTGCGCCGTGCGGGTATCGTTGACCCGCGCTGAAATGGCCGTCATGATGGCAACCGCGATCAGCCCTAAGAGCGGGGTGCTGGCGATGAAGAGAATGAGCCAACCCGCAGTGACCACGTGGGAGACAACGTTCGCATCCGTTAAAATCGCCAATTCAGCGATGAAGATACCTCCGCTGATCCAGGTGACCAGCACCGCAGGCAGCAACGCAGCCAGAATTTTGCCCGCCAGCAGCTGCCACCTGCGCACGGGCGTTGCCAACAGAGGCTCGAGCGTGTGGTTGCTCTTCTCGCCGATGATGCTATAGGCCGCAATAACACTGGGCACGAGCATGGACAGCAGAAGAAAGATGTTCGAGAACTCCGTTCCGACCAGTCCCTGCGTGTACTCGTGGATGGTCAACCCCTGGAGGGACGGCACGTTCAGCGCACTGGCTTTCGACCCACTGCCGACTCTTTGCAGAAAAATGAGGGGAATCACGACGAATATCAGCGGCGGGAGGAGAATACTATACAGGAGGATCCGTTGCTGAGCGATCTCGCGGAACTCTTTGCGCAGGATCACCAAGACTTTGTGCATACTGGTTCTCGCTCCTTCTTCATGCCTAATGGCTGACCGCCGCAGCTGCGCGCTCATGCTCCACTAGCTCCAGGTAGACCTCCTCGAGGGAATGGGAGGTCGGTTCCACCGCGCGAATGCGTGCGCCGGCTTCCACGAGAGCCTGCACCAACGCAGGATTCTGCTCATCGGGCTGGGCGAGACTGACGGAGAGGGTACTCTCTGAGGCCGTCGCATCCTGGACAAAGGATAGGGCGCGGACGGTCTCGATCCAGTGCGCCGCGTCTCCGACGACGCGCACCTGGGTCCCCGTTCCAAACATGCCGGCACGTAAATTCGCCGGGGTGTCCAGGCGCAGGAGCCGCGTGCGAAACACCCCAATCAGATCGCAGAGTTCATCGGCCTCGGGCAGATTATGCGTCGTGAGAAAGATGGTGCGTCCCTCGGCCCGCATTTCCTTGATGAAGTCAAGCACCACCCGCGCCGCTTCTGGATCGAGGCCACTGGTTGGCTCATCCAGAAAGATCACCTTGGGTTCGTGCAGCAAGGCGCGGGCAATCGCCAGTTTCTGCCGCATGCCTTTCGAGAAGCCGCCCACCTTATCGTCGCGCCGCTCCCAGAGGTCGAGCAGACGCAGGTAGCGTTCAACCTGGGAGGAGGCGCGCTCGGCGGGGAGATCATACAACTCCGCAAAAAACAGCAGGTTTTGCCAGGCGCTGAGGCGGTCATACAAGCCCGGCGTCTCCGTGAGAATCCCAACGGCTTGCCGAATCGCCTCATTGTTCTCGCCCAGGCGATAGCCCGCCACCTCAGCGCTCCCATGCGTGGGAGCAATCAACGCCGAGAGCAGACGCACGGTGGTCGTTTTGCCCGCGCCATTGGGTCCCAGGAACCCAAAAACGGTTCCCTCTGGAATGGCCAACGTCAAGTCGTCCACCGCCACCAGGCTGCCGAAGGTACGGGTCAAGTGGTTCGTTTCGATCGCGTTCATGTGTGCTCCCTGCACCCCCCGCATGCACGTTCCCGTGTGCGCCTGTGCCGACACCGAAGAAAAGGCGGAAAGCGCCAGTTTCGAGGATTTGGACACACCTTCGTGTCGTTATTTCCCCTTCTTCTGAGCAGCCTACGGCAATAAAGCACGGCTGCCTTCCCTCGAAAGAGTTATTCGGAGAGCGTCCTATCCTCTTCACGAGCGAGGAGATGGAAGGCACGGGCACGGGCCACGGTCTGAGTGCGGTTCGCTGCGTTGAGTTTCGCCATGAGATGCCTGACGTGCAGTTTGACGGTGTGCAGGCTGAGGATCAGGCGCTCGGCGATCTGCTGGTTGGAGAGACCTTCGGCCACGAGCTGCAGCACATCATGCTCCCGCGCGCTCAGCGGCTCAAAGGGCATCGAGCGTGGCGCTGCTTGCGTCGAAGCATCGGGCTGAGGATGCCACGCGGAGGCAGTCGCTGCTTGGATGCGCTGAAGATAGTCAGGCGTAGCGGTGGTAAACGGGGCAATGAGCGCGAGCAGGCGCTCCATCACCTCACCTTCATCGGCAAAGAGGCGCAGATAGCCTTCCGGTTCGGCCTGAGCGAGGATGGGTCCCAGTGTGGAAAGAGCCTGCTTGGTCTTGCCCTGGGCATATAGCGCCATCGCGAGCAGCATCTGTGTCTCGATGCGTCGGCCCTGCGCGCCTGCCCCAATGGCGGTCTCCAGCAAACGATCCAACAGCATCCGCGCTTGCGCGAGCGACGAGGCGTTCCGGTGGCCGCGTCCACGTGCGATCAACACACGCGCCAACGTGACATAGCGCACGTAGTGCTTCTTCGCCAGCGGGGTCGAGAGCAGGTCATCGTAGCGCAATCCGCAAGACGAGGCCCAGCGCAAGGCTGGCTCGAGCTGGCCATAGGCGAGGGCGAGGCGTACCGGGTACAGGATCAGCACGTCTTTCGCCGCCTGCGGGATGGGTAACCGCGCCACGTCAAACTCCTCGCGTTCCAACGTCTGTCTGACCCACTCGCCGTTGCCTTGCGCTAGCGCCACGCGCGCCTGGATCCCGAGTCCGAACAGAGGCAGTTCAGGGGTGGGACGTGGACTATCCGGGAGCGGGACAAGTGCGAGGAGTTGCTGCGCCGCAGCCTCAGCTTCTTGTAGGCGATTCCACTCGCAGAAGAG
>DASYGC010000261.1:0-5802 GCA_036000225.1 Ktedonobacterales bacterium
AGTCGGTCGCGTGCGGCTCGCCGATCGCGACTATATCGAGCTCAACAATCTTCAGCGGCAGATCCTGTTCGACGAAACGGATATTGCGCGTGGGCTCCCCAAGGCCATCGCCGCCGCCCAGCGGCTTCGCGCGATCAATCACGAAGTGGTGGTCGAGCCATTGGTGGCGGATGTCACGGTTGACAACATTGAGCAACTGATCGAAGGCGCGGATGTCGTGCTCGACGGCACCGACAACTTCGAGACGCGCTACCTGCTCAACGATGCGTGTGTGCGCGCGGGAATTCCCTGGATCTACAGCGGGGTGATCGCGGCGTATGGCGTCACCATGACGGTGGTCCCGCACACGACGGCATGCCTGCGGTGTGTCTTTCCGGAGCGCCCGTTGCCCGGCACGACACCTACGTGCGACACGGCGGGGGTGCTCAATGGCATCGTGGGCGTGATAGCGGGCATCGCGGCCACCGAGGCGCTCAAGCTCTTGGTCGACAGCGAGCAACTCGCGCGGGGGATGACGTGGATCGACCTCTGGGAAAACACCTTCGACCATTTCGAGGTACCGCGCCAGGACGAATGCCCCGCCTGCGGGCTAGGGCATTATGAGTATCTCGAGGCGACCGACGTGGGGCTGGGCACCACGCTCTGCGGACGCAATGCGGTGCAGGTGCGCGCGATGGGCAGCGTCGGCGCATCCGCGCGCCTGGATCTGGCCGCGCTGGCGGAGCGCCTGCGTCCGGTGGGCGAGGTGGCCAACAATGCGTTTCTGCTACGCTTACGGGTGGATGGCTACGAGCTGACGATCTTCCCTGATGCGCGCGCCATCATCAAGGGCACCGACGACCCAGCAGTGGCGCGTTCGATCTACGCCCGGTATGTGGGGGCGTAGCGCGTGTCGGCTCGCGTTGGGCGGTTGGCCGCCAGGGCCAACGACGAGGAATCCCAGCGACCCCCCAGGCAGGCTGCCTGAGGGGCCGGTCGTACGCGACGATGGGTTGTGTTAAAGCGACTCGCGCAGGGCCTGGGTGACGCTGGCGCTGCGCAACTTGGCCAGGGCCACCATTTCGAGCTGGCGCACGCGCTCGCGCGAGATGCCCAGTTCTTTGCCGACTTCGAGCAGGGTGCGGCTGCGCCCGTCGCCGATGCCGTAGCGCAGGATCATCACCGAGCGCTCGCGCGCGGTCAACTGCGCGAGCGCGCGATGGAGCTCTTCACCCAGTAGATGCTGCGAAGCGACATCGGCGGGGGCCTGCACGCCGGGGTCTTCGAGGGTATCGGAGAGCGAGAGCCGATTATCAACATCGGCGGGAGCGTCCAGTGAGATGGGCTGCTCGGTGACATGCAGCAGGTCGTCCACTTCCGCGATACCCATGCCCGCCGCGCCAGCAATTTGCTCGGGCAGCGGATCGCCACCGTTCTCCTGCGAGAGCTGCGAGGCGATGCGTCGTACCTTGCGCAGCCGGGTGGCGACGTGCTCGGGAAGATGAATCAAGCGCGACTGTTCGCCCGCCGCGCGGCTGATCGCCTGACGAATCCACCAGGTGGCATAGGTGCCGAAGTGGCAACCACGCTTCCAGTCGAACTTTTCGGAGGCGCGCATCAGGCCCAGGTTGCCTTCCTGGATCAGATCGATGAGTGGCACGCCAGAGTTGGTGTAGCGACGGGCAATGGCGATGACCAGCCGCAGGTTGGCTTCGATCAGGCGGCGACGCGCGCGCGAATCCCCTCCCTGCGAGCGCTTGGCCAGGGTCAACTCCTCGTCATGCGAGAGCAGCGAGAGTCCGCGGATGTCGTGCAGATAACTCTGGAATGCGTCTTCGCTGCCATCGGCGCCGCCAGACTGGCCAGCGCCTTTGCCATAGAGGGCGTCTTCCTCGGCGGCGCTCAACTCCGCGAGTTCCGCATCAGTTGGCTCCTGCTCATCGTCGGCGGATTCGGTCGTGACGGGTGCCGCGACGGGCGCGAGCAATACGCCTACCGGTGTCGGTTCAGCGGTCTCGAACGCCTGCCGCAACAGCCGGTCGGCAGTCGCCTCGAGGATGTCCGTTCGGGTGGCAGCCATGTCTCGTACTCCTAACCCCAGGCCTCGCAGTGTGCCTGAGACTTGCCGGGCCTCACCAGACGCTCCAGCGCGCCGCGCGATTTTTGGGAAGATCATGTGTCGTCGTGCACACTTTTTGTCCATTCTTCCCGAAGTATACCCAGCCACCTGGGCGACCGCATCAGGTGAATACCTGACTTTTGCGAGCGGAAAACGCCGTATTCGCCGTACGACACACTGCGCGATTGAGCGCGCATCCCTACCGGTGATCGCATATGCCGTCGGGCCGGGCACCGCCTGGAGGAGCGGTGCGTAGGGATGAGGTTCGTCGCGACGCTGCCTTTCATGTAAGACTACGCGCCGCGTTACGAAACGGTTGTACCGCGCCAGTGCCTTGCACAGAGATTGCATCGGGTTCGTTGGATCATGTCAACGGTTCCCTCTGTTCCCCCTTGCGAATGACGCGCGCCAGTGCCAACCGTGAGGTGGCCCTGACGCCCGCTCCCCCTCACTCTCTCTCGCAAGCATCGCGCCAACAATACGCAGCCATGTCGCAGCCACCTCGCAGCCGACCGCGCCCGCTACTCCGCGCCCGAAGAGCCACACGGAGGTGGACTCAGCAGGCGTCGGAGTGGATCGGTTGGTGCGGGATCTTGACCGCCATCCCTCACACCTGGGCGAACGCCTTGCCATGATCGGCGCGCGCGCGCACCTGCTCGAAAATCAAGACGGTGAGCCGCTCACGATTGTTCCAGCGCGCGCTGATACGCGCTGGATCAAGGTGATACTGGCGCACGAGCTGACGCAGCGCGCTCAGGTCGAGGGTGTCGAGCCGCGCGCGCAGTCCCGTCGCGCCGCCCGCACGCAACAGCGCAAATGGATCGGGCAGTGTAGCTTCCTCATCGTGAGCGCCAGCCGCACGGGCCGGCGCGCCGCGCGCACGCGTGCGCGCGCGAACGCTACCGGCGCTACCGGCGCGGGGAGTGTCGCCCGGCGCGCGGCCCAGCAAGCCGCTCTCGACCAACAGCTGACTTAGCTGTCGCCCGAATACTGGATCGCGCTCCACGCGCTGGGCCAGCAGATGCAGAAACGCGCTCAGCGCCGCCAGATCAGGTGCCGCGGCAAGGACGTGGGGGTCAGGATCTGACGGCATGGTGCAGATACTCCCGGCTGAAGGCGCTTAATTCCTCGAAGGGGCCGCCGTTGCCGTATTTCTGGAGCAGCGTATTCACCGGCGCTGCCACATTGGCCGCTTCGGCGATGCGCGTGGACTCGGGGATGACACTCTCAAAGACCATCGGGAAGCGCCGATCCACGAAGTCGTCGCGCAGGCGCCGGAGCATCTCGGTATGCAACAGGGTATACGGGCGCATCTTGGAGATGACGATGCCCAACGCGCGAATATTACGGCGGGTCGCGCGCGCGAAATGTTCGATGCGATCGAGGATCGGTGGGATCCCCAGCACCGAGAGAATATCGGGAACTACTGGGATGATGTAGGAATCGGAGAAGGCGAGTCCGTTGAGGGTGACGATGCCCAACGAGGGCGGACAATCAATCAGCACATGGTCGTAGTATGGCAGGCATGTGGCCAGCGCGTCACGCAACGCGAAGATGGGGCCGTGCTGATAGTTGTCGAAGTCAGTGAGTTGGGTCACACGGTCCTGAATCTTGATGAGGCCGAGGCTGGAGGGCAGCAGATCGAGCCCGGGGATGCCCCCACCGACGTTGGACACATCGCGCAGGATGGCATGGTCGGCATCGAACAGATGGGTCCCTTTCACCTGATCCACGAACAACTGATAGATGGTGAGGCCGTCATCATCGCGTTGTTTCCAGACCATTTCCGGGATCAGGCAGACGGTGGCGTTGGTCTGTGGGTCCAGATCGACGACCAGCACCCGCTTGTGGTGCTCGACCGCCAGAAAGTGGGCGAGCGCCACGGTAAGCGTGGTCTTGCCGACGCCGCCCTTGAGGTTGATGAAGCTGGTCACGACAGGCATGGTGTGGTGTTCTCCCGTCGTGACGTAATTGGGGGTGGTCGCCACGAGCCTCAGCATTATACAAGGGGCCCTGGTGAGCAGCAAGAGGCCAATTCGGGCTAGTGGGCCACGGTCGCGCGCATCGCGCAACTCTCGGCGACTCAACCTGGCTGACTGTGGCGTCCGCGGCGCGCCGTGCGCCGGGGACGGGCGCAGTGCTATACTCGCAGCGGAAAATCGGACTCGGGCAGTCGCCAATCGCTATCTCACACGGAATGGGAGTATCTCGAATGAAGCTGGTCAGCTATCTCGGGCCGAGTGCAACAACGGCAACCCGGGCGGGTGTCGTGTTAGGCGATAACGTCCTCGACCTGGAAGAGTTGGGTCAATGGGCACACCATGAACAGGTGGCCATGCCCGATCTCACCGCAGCCGCGCCGCCCGGTGGGCCACAGGCGTCGGGGCGATTGCCAGCTACTATGCTGGGCCTGCTGCGTCTGGAAGATGCTGGCATGGCGGCGGTACGAAGCGCGCTGGCCGCCGCCACCGGGGCTCGCGGCGAGGACCTGGCCGCACACGCTGGTCTGGTGTGTCCGCTGAATCGCGTCCAACTGCGCACGCCCGTGCCGAACCCACCAACCATCCGCGACTTCTATGCCTTCGAGCAACATGTCAAGTCGGCGCGTGCGTTGCGGGGGCTAGAGATGATCCCTGAATGGTATGAGATCGCGGTGTTCTACTTTTCCAACACCGCCGCGCTGTTTGGCGCCGAGGAACCGGTGCCGTATCCACGCGCCAGCCACGAACTCGATTTCGAACTGGAAATGGCCGCGGTCATCGGTCGGGCGGGCAGCGATATCGCGGCGGAAGATGGCCCATCCTATATTGCCGGCTACATGGTGATGAACGACTGGAGCGCGCGCGACCTGCAGCGCCACGAGATGAAGCTGAATCTGGGCCCGGCCAAGGGCAAAGATTTCGCCACCTCGCTGGGGCCGTGGCTGGTGACTCCCGATGAGTTAGAGGATCGGCGCATCGGGTCGGGCAAAGACGAACGTTTTGATCTGGCGATGACTGGGCGCATCAATGGCGACCAACTCACCAGTGCCAATTTCAGAGACATCACGTTCACGTTTCCCCAGATGATCGAGCGGGCGTCGCAAGGCGTCCAACTGCGTCCGGGCGATGTGCTCGGCTCGGGCACCTGTGGCACCGGCTGCATCCTGGAGCTCGGTACCGCGCGGCATCGCTGGCTGCTGGCGGGTGATGTGGTCGAGATGGAGATCGAGCGCCTGGGACTGCTGCGCAATACCGTAACTGATTCAACGAAAGGAAGCCGATAGTGCCAACGCCGCAGCCGCCCACACCTGGCGAGGAGCCGACGGACGAACGGGATCTCTATCGCTACCACTTTCGGCGCCTTACCGGCTGGTTCATCGAAGCGCTCGACGTGCTCCCCGCGGAGACCTACCACTGGCAGCCGCCAGTCGAAGGGACGAACTCGCTGGCGGCGGTGATGAGCCACGCGATCTCCTCGGCGGAATGGTGGGTGCTCGGATGTGTTGGCCAGGGTCCGCTCGAACGCGATCGCGACGCGGAGTTCGCGTCGCGGACCGACTGGCCGGCCATGCGCACCCGCCTGCGGGAATGGCTGGCAGCCGCGGAGACCCTGCTGGCCGGCATGGCGCCGGACGCCATGGGCGCGATCAGCCGGCACCCGGCTGGCGATCGCATGAATCGGCGTTGCCTGCTGCACACGGTAGAACATCTTGGACTGCATCT
>DASYGC010000262.1:0-3151 GCA_036000225.1 Ktedonobacterales bacterium
GATGTACTCGCGCAGGCGCGCCACCTCATCCTCGCTCAGGTCCTTGACGCGCGTATCGGGATTGACCCGCGTCGCCGTCAGGAGCGCCTTGCTGATGCTCGGCCCGATGCCAAAGATGTACGTGAGCGCCACTTCCACGCGCTTCTCGCGGGGAATATCTACCCCGGCGATTCTGGCCATGCGCCAGGTCCTCCTCGCTCGACTCTGCCAACTACTCGACGGTTGCTAGAGAAAACGCCTGCCCAGCCGGCCGAGAACCGACCGCTGGGCGAGGCATGTACGATGTTTCTATCCCTGCCGCTGCTTGTGCTTGGGATCCTTGCTACAGATCACCATCACCACGCCGTGACGGCGGATCACCTTGCAATGCTCGCAGCGCGGCTTCACCGACGCTCGTACCTTCACGCCCATCACTCCTCTGTATATGGCCAGTCACCTGAATCCGCGCGACCTCGCGTAGATCACCTGGCGTCCGCGCTGGTCTACCTCGCCGCGCTCGCGCGCCGCCGGGGCGGCCGGCCAGCGGATGCGAATCAGGTGCGGTTGCGCCAGATGATCCGCCCTTTGGTCAGGTCATACGGCGTCAGCTCGATCCGCACTTTGTCCCCGGGGACAATACGGACAAAGTTCATCCGCACCTTGCCCGAGAGGTGCGCCAGCACGGTATGCTCGCCATCGGCTAGCATCACACGAAACATCGCGTTCGGGAGGGACTCCGTGACAGTGCCCTCGACTTCAATCGCATCGCGCTTTGCCATACGATCCTTTCTGTATCCGGCGACCTCCCCGCTCGATGCGTCACATCGCCACGCCTCCGCGCGCCCTCATGGCGGCCAGAACGTCGGCAACAAACGCATTCAGCAAAAAAGGTGCAGCCAACTTCCAAGTATAGCACCTTGCGGTCTCCCCCGCAAGGGGGTAATCGCCGTGTTCACGGACAATTTAGAGCGCCGTCAACACATCAGGTTCGCCGGTCGTCACCGCGACCATATGCTCGAAATGGGCGGAGGGTTGCCCGTCCGCCGTCACCACCGTCCAGTGGTCGCTCAGTTCGCGCGTCGCCGCGCGCCCCGCGTTGACCATCGGCTCGACGCAGAACACCATCCCCGGCCGCAGCAGAGGATTCGGGCGTGTGTTGTCGAGATAATTGGGAATCCAGGGATCCTCATGCAGCGTGTGGCCGATGCCATGCCCGCCATACTGGCGCACGAGCGAGAAGCCGGCGCCCTCGACGTACCCCTGTATCGCGCGGGCAATGTCGAGGACGCGCTTGCCCGGCCGCGCCGCGGCGATGCCCCGGCGCAACGCCTCGCGAGTGACATCGAGCAGCCGCTGTGTCTCCGGGGCGACGACGCCGACGGGAACGGTGATCGCGGAGTCACCGTGCCAGCCGTCCACCACCGCGCCGAAGTCAATACTGATGATGTCACCCTCCTCCAGGGTGCGCTTGCCCGGTATGCCATGCACGATAGCCTCATTCACGGAGGCGCAGATGACCCCCGGAAACGGCGGCACGCCCTTGACCGGGGAGTAGCCTGCGAAGTTCGAGGTTGCGCCGCGCTTCAACAGCTCGGCCCGCGCCAGCGCGTCCAACTCGCCCGTCGTGACGCCGGGATGGATCGCCGCGCGCAGGATCTCCAGGATCTCCATCACCACGCGCCCGGCGTGGCGGAGCCCCTCGATCTCGGTCTTACTGCGATACGCGATAGCCATGCCGCCCGTTTATCCGTTTCTTAGCCGTTCGCGGCGCTCTGCTCATTCTGGACCGGCGCCGGCGCCCGTTCAACACCGAGGCGAGCCCGAATCTGCGCGTGGACCACCTCGACGCTGTCGTTGCCGTTGACCTGTACCAGCTTATTCTGCCGGCGATAATACTCCGTGAGGTGAATGGTCTCACCGAAGAAAATATCCAGGCGATGCTTGATCTTGGCGGGCGTGTCATCCGAGCGCTGGCTCAGGGGGCTGCCGTCCAGGTCGCAGACGCCGGGAACACGTGGCGGGTGTGTTTTGAGATTCCACACGTGGCCATGCGCCGCGCAGACGACGCGCCCGCTGAGGCGATCTTGGAGCACGTCGCGGGGGACCGCGAGATACAGCGCGTGGTCAATGTGCGCGCCCATCTCCCCCAGGCGCCGGTCCAGCAGTTCCGCCTGCCGCTGCGTGCGTGGGAAGCCGTCAAGGATAATGCCCTTGGCGTCGCCCAACTGCTGAAGATTATCCAATATCATATCCGCGACGATGTCATCAGGAACCAAGTCACCACGGTCATAGTACGGTTTGGCGGCTCTGCCGGCCGGCGTCTGTAGCGCAATCGCGTCACGCAGGAGGTCGCCGCTGGCGCAGGGCTTCAACCGAAGCTCCTCGGCGAGCAACTGCGCCTGCGTCCCTTTGCCACTCCCCTGCGCGCCGATCAGAATCAGATTCATTCAGAGTTCCTCCGCGTCGTCCCCACGCCCTAACCTAGCGTCGGGCCTACCCCCATCACCCCATTGTGATGAGAACTCATCGAGGCTCATTGTGCGCCGATTGCCCAGGTGAAAGAAACGTCAGAAAGGCAGCGCGAGCGTTATTTTGCCGCGCTGCCTCTATTGTACCGGACCGCTACCCCAGGAAACCGGAGTAGTTGCGCATGACCATCTGCGCTTCGAGCTGCTTGACCGTATCCAACACCACGCCGACGACGATCAGCAAGGAAGCCGCCTGCAAGGGCTGCTGGCCCTGGTTGCTCGTCAGAAGCAGAGCAGGCGCCACGGCGACAAGCCCAAGGAAGATCGCCCCGCCAAAGGTGATGCGGTTGAGTATGCGACTGAGATGCGCCTCGGTCGGCGGGCCAGGGCGTATGCCAGGGATATACGCGCCCTGCTTTTGTAGGTTATCCGCCATGTTCTGCTGCTGCCAGATGACGGTGGCGTAGAACATCGTGAACATGGCCACCAGGACGCCATAGAGCACCCAGTAATACCAGTTTGACGTGTCCAGCCAGAGACGGAGGTTCGTAAAGAGGTTTTGTAGGCCCTTGTTCGTGCTGAACGAGAGGAAGTTCGCCAGCACCGTCGGCAGCAACAGAATCGAGCTGGCGAAGATCAGCGGGATCATGCCCGCGCTGTTCACCATCAGCGGGATGTACGTCGTCTGCTGGCCGGAGCGCACA
>DASYGC010000263.1:0-3286 GCA_036000225.1 Ktedonobacterales bacterium
TTCGGGCAGATGTACGGCATCCATATCCTATTGCTGCCTGGAGCGCTGATTGCCTTGATTGCAGTGCACATTCTGCTGGTACGTCTGCGTGGTGTCGTGCGCCCATATCCCGCGCGCGGGGAGACACGCCCGCCATATACGAGAGGGATGACCCAGGAAGAGTACCATCGTGGAGTGCGCATGGTTCCCTATGATCTGCTGCGCGAAGTTGCCCTCATGGGCGCGGTCGTGCTCGTGCTCGTCGTTATCCTGGCGGGCGTGTTCTCGTCGCCCGATGAGAAACCGCTCACTCTGCAGAGTGTGGCGCAATCGGATCCGGTCGGGTTCGTGACCGTCTCGCTGGCCGAGCTCGCTGGCACGAGCACGCTCGCGCAATACGGTCCGCCGTACAACGCCGGGACCGCATCGGTGCAGTACGTGGGCCCGATCTCGTTGCAGCAGCTCGGGGGAGTGGGCCTGCCCATCGACACGGCTCAGGCGTACGTGCTCGAACCCCTGGCGACGGTGCAGAATACGACGGTCAGCGCGGCGTTGCGGACCTATCGCACCGCGCCAGCCGCCCAGCAAAGCAAGTGGGAAGATGCGTACGCCAGCGCGTTGGGTAAAGCAGATGGCGCGCTGGATGCGGATGGGCATGTGAAGGTCGCGGGCGGAGACTACGGCCCCTTGCCGGTGCTGTTTGGCTCGCTGCTGGATATCGCGCGCAGCGGCGCGCTGGATGGCCTCTTGCTGACCAACGGGAAATTCTATCAAACGGACTTTACGAAGCCACTGCTCTTCCTGAATGAGAAGGCGCTGCCTGATCGCGCGGGCCAGTTGCATCTGCTGGGAAACCAGTGGGGCATGACGAACGAGACGGGACCCTATCCAGGCCAGGCCTGGCTGTGGCTCTACACCTTCTGGTATCAGGTGCCGTTCAGTCCCTACAACGGGGCGAATGCCGACGTGGCCGTCTGGCTGACGATGGCCGTGCTGACGTTGGCCCTGATCTTTCTGCCCTACATCCGCTGGCTGAATCGGATCCCTGAATTCGTGGGAGGATATCGCCTGATCTGGCGGCAGCATTACCAGGAACTGCGCGCACAGCAGGCCACTGAGACGCACCAGGCACCGTCGAGCGAGTAGGCGCGCAACTGGAGAGCGCCCGCATGACGCTTGCCAGCTTCCTCAGCACCACCTATCCCAGTACCCTGGCACCTTCTGTACGCACCCTCTTGCCCGATAGTCAGTACTCTATTGACGCTCGTTCAGAGGAGTGGCTGCGCATGCCATGCTACACGGTTGGGATGGGACTGCCACATTCCGGACAGAACTTGGCCGCGCGATCGGTCACCGCATGGCCTTGCGCACAGATACGCACCGTCGTCGGGGCGGGGCCCGGTGGATTGGTGGATCCAATCTGGTGCGGCTCGCCATTCTGGCCGGTCTGCTCCGCCGGCGCCAGGTAGGGCGCCGCGACCAGCTCACCCCTGGGCGCGTCCACCGGCTGCGACGGATACGGCGCCACGATGCCGGTGATCGGCGTCGGCGTGGCGCCATAGGCGGGCGGCGCCGCGGGCGGGGGCGCTGGGGGCGATCGCAGCCAGGGAGCGCTGGGCTGGGTCGGCGGGTCAATGCCTCCCTGTCGGGGCAGCTGGTCGACTTTGGTCTGTGAACGCTTGATCCCAACCGCGGCCAGTGCGCCTTCGAGCTTGTTCGTCCGGCGCAAATACCAGTAAGCGGCGCCCGCGGCGAGCAGCAGCAGCACGATCACGAGGCCGGCGATGATCCCACCGACATTCGAGGGGGCGGGACATTCAGCTGGCGTGGCCTTGCCCTGCGCCGTCAGCAGCATCTGCTGGAGGCCACCGAAGAGCGGGTAGTTGGTGTGCAGCGTGTTGAAGTCTTTGTACGCCTGGGTCCAGTGGCATGGGGCGGTGGCGTTGTACTCCTGGTTGGCCCTGGTCCAGAGCGTCATGAACGCACCCGGAGCGGGATTTGCGACGTTCGCCTGTTGCACGTATTGCGCGATGATCTCTGACGGCACCAGGAAGGTCAGCCGGGCAGTGGAGGGACCCGCGTCCACAAAGCCCACGATGCGGCCCTGGTCATCAATCACCGGTCCGCCGCTCGACCCCTGCGAGCCGATGCCGTTGGCTTCATAGACGGGCGTGCCGTCCTGCAGGCTCTTCTGGGCCGTGAGCTGGCCGGTGTTGACGGAGGCGCTGAGCAGTCCATTGATGGTATTGACGTCGGTCTGGGAAGGGTTCGACAGCGAAGTGAAGTTGCCGCCGTTTAGCGCCGCATCCGCATCACCGGGATAGGCGATCGCGGTCACGGAGTCGCCAACGTGGGCCGAGTTGTTCGGCGCCAGGCGCAGATAGGGCATATCATGCGCCTCGATCTTGATGAGGGCGGTATCCTGCTTGTCTACCGGTGAACTGACGACGACGCGGCTCACCTGATAACTCACCACCTGCGCACTGTTTTGCAACTGGCCGGTATAGGCCGTGGAGAGGAACACCTGTTGTTTCGCCACCTGGATGTTGAACTGGAACTGGCTGCCATTACTCTGCAAGAACTGGTCAACCTGCGACTGTGAGAGACTGAAGCGCTGCTCCCAGTCTTGTTCCAGCAGGCTCACGGCGAAGGCGAAGTCTTCGCTGTTGTTCACGCTATGGTCGATCACATGATCGGCGGTCAGGATGTTCCCATCTGGTGTGATGAACGCGCCCGAGCCAGAGGAGAAGTACTCAAAGGCCCCCTGGGACGGCGAGACAATCGTCGAACCATTGCTGGCGCAGCCAACACAGGTGATCTGAGCAGTGATCGTCGAGACAATGCGCACGACCGCGGGGCTGTCGATCGCGATCGCCGTGTGGATATCTCCCGCCGCGCGCGGACTGGCGGCAATCGCGGGCGCGCCAGCGAACAGCAGCAGCGCCAGCGCCGCCAGTGGAGCAACGAGCAAGAGCGCGCCGTGTCGTGGACTCCGATGCACACCAAGCACGGTGAGGGCGACTTGATTGCTTCGCATCGAAGGCATCCTCCTCTCATCCTGGTCTGCGCCAGGTGAGCTGTCGTCGTCGCTTCGGCAAGCACGTGTCTCGCAGGCGGACGCACGGGACTGGTGTTTGCCGCGCGAATGATAGAGGAGAGCGGGTCACCACGGGAAGGTAGCTTGAGCAATCGGCTGCGACAAGTATGCCTCAGAGTCTGCGGTTTGTCCAGGGACGAGTGTACTCCATCCCTCGGTCCCTCTTGACACCGAAGGGACCGGGAAACGCTCACCAGGTGGGCGCACCCC
>DASYGC010000264.1:0-4281 GCA_036000225.1 Ktedonobacterales bacterium
GTGATCGCCGCGGGCGACGAGACATTACCCGTGGTGAAGGATGTGATCCGCTGCTGGAACCGCATCGCGTCTGCGGAAGTCATCGGACTGGGTACCGGCGTAGCGCTGGGAGCGGCTGGCAGTGGCGCGCTGGCACTACGCGCGACTGGCGCGCTGTTGGGCCTTTCCGCGCTGGGAGGCTATCCGTTGCTGGTCGCCGTCTATCTTGGCGCGCTGGGTGGCATGGCGCTGGGCACCGGGCTGGGAGTCGTCCGCGTGCGCCGCGATGCCCGACGTGAGGTGGTCTACGGCGATCTGCGCCAACGTCAGCTCGCCGACTATCGCTCTCCCCTCTTGCGCTGGCTGCTACCGGCCAGCATCGCCTGCCAGGTGATCGTGACCGCCCTGGTGGCATCCACACTCGGTGCCCGCCTGAAAATTCAACTGGTGGACGGCAGCCAGATCGCGATTGCGCCCTCGTTCTGGACCCTGGCGGTATTGCCAGCGCTCAGCCTGCTGGTCTTCGTGCTCGGCGAGGTCCTGCTGACCTACCTGGCGACGCTGCCACGGTTACTCTTGACGCGCAACCCGCAACTGGCGCAACCGGCCGACAACATGGTGCGGGCTCGGACGATCTGCACCGCGCAGGGCCTGGTGCTGCTGGTGGTGGCGGCGCTGAGCCAGGCACAGTGGTACCTGCTGCTGCACAATGTGACACCCACGCTGCCAGTGCTCGATGGTATCTTGCTGGGCGATGCGTTGCTGGCATTCGCGCTGTTCGCCGGTGGTCTGCTGGCCTTCAACTTGCGCGGGCGCCTGGGTGGGCGGCTCACGGGTTGGCCGTGGCAGCCGCTCACGCCCGCTGTGCCCACGCCGGCGATTGACGCGTAAGGGTAAGCGCCGCGTATCACACGCCAACCTGCTACCCATACGGTGCCTGTTCGTACACATGATGGCGCTGGCGCGCTACAGATGCGGCGCTCCACGTGCAGTGCGTGGAAGGTTCTGGAGAGGGGCGACTGAGTGTCTGCCAATGTCAACATGCCGGATGTCGCCGGCTCATCTGGAGCGCCAGCAGGCGCCACCGACGCGACGAGCGCGCTGCCGTTGCGCACGGTGGGCTTGACCCGCCGCTTCGGCCAGCGAGTGGCGGTGAACAACCTCAACCTCGAGGTCTATCGCGGCGATGTGTTCGGGTTGCTGGGACCCAACGGATCGGGAAAGACCACCACGCTGCGCATGGCACTGGGCCTCATCAAGCCCACACGCGGGCAGGCGTTGCTATTTGGCGTCTCGCCGGTCCCGGGGCCGCGACGGCGTGAGGTCTTGCGTCGCGTGGGCGCGATGATCGAGCAGCCTGCCTTCTATCCCTATCTGACGGGGCGCGAAAATCTGGGTGTGGTGGCGGCGTTCTCTGGCCTGCGCGACGATACCTCGATGCGCGCGCGCATCGCCGAGTTGCTGGCACAGGTGGAGCTCGGCGATCGCCCGCGAGACGCCTTTCGCACCTATTCGATGGGTATGAAGCAGCGGCTGGCAATTGCCGCCGCATTACTTACGGAACCCGAGCTGGTGCTGTTGGATGAGCCGACCAATGGGCTGGACCCCGCTGGTATGGTCGAGATTCGCCAGCTGATCGGGCGGCTCGCGGGGCAGGGCATCACCGTGCTGCTCTCCAGCCATTTGCTGCACGAGGTGCAGAGCGTCTGCACCCGGGTGGCCATCCTGAAACAGGGATCGCTGGTGACCCAGGGACGGGTGAGCGATCTACTGGCTGAGCGCGAGGGCCTGCGCCTGGCCTTCGACGATGTGGACACCCTCACGCGGGCGGCGGGGCTGCTGCACAGCGCGTCGGGCACCAGCGCGTCCTGGCTGCGCGGCATACGCTACGTGCCGGCGGAACAGGGATCGTGGACCCCCGCGGGCGGCCACTTTCTGCAAGTGGATGCGCCCGCTGAGCAGGCGTCGGAGGTGGCGGCGCTGCTGGCGGAGCAGCGCATCTTTCCCGCTGAGATGCGACGCCAGGAGGCCGACCTGGAGACCTTGTTCCTGGAACTGACGGCGCCGGGGGCGGCGATGCCAGCCGCGAGTCCTGCGCCATCTGCCTCCATTATGCGGGAAGGTGCGCGATGACACAACCAATGATGCCGAGCGCGGCTACGGCGTTCGTTCGTAAGTCGTACGGTGGGTGGGCCGGCGAGACCGCGGGACTGGTGGGCGTCGAGCTGCGCCTCATGCGCCGGCGTCTGATGAGCAAGATGCTACTGGGCATCCTGGTGGTAGGCTTCGCGTTGATCGTCGGGTTCCAGGTCTTTACCTACATCCTGATCTCCGGCCCGGTCGGTGCCACCAGCAGTTGTGCGCCAGCCAGCCGCTCAAATGGACAGGTGACCGCCACGGCCTGTACACCTGCCCAGCAACAGGCGAGCAAAGCACTCCAGGCGGAAGTAATCGCCAGCGAACGCGCGGCGCTCACCTTTCCGACGGTGGTGAGCAGCGCACGCAGCTTCGCGCTCTTCATGGGGGTGATTCTGCTGTGCATTCTGGTCGGGACTGTAGCCGGCAGCGAATTCAGTTATGGAACCCGTCGGCTGGTGCTTATGCGCGGTGCGAGCCATCCACAGGTGCTTACCGCTCAAGCTGTTGCGTTTGCTGTGGTGGCGCTGCTGACCGCCGCGGTGACCGTGTTGCTGAGCATGCTGGCGGGCGTGACGGTTGGCCCGGCAATCGGCGGCACGGTGAGCGCGCTCACCGCAGGAGGGTGGAGTGAAGTGACGCTGTACTGGCTGCTCATCTCGTTGACACTCTTTGCGTATATGCTGATTGCGCTGTTCCTGGCCACATTGGGACGCTCCTCCGCCGCGGGCATTGGTGGTGCGCTAGGATTCTTTCTGGTGCAGGGGATCCTCGGCGGGGTGGTGAGAATCATCCCTGGGGATGTGGGCAGGTGGCTGAGCAATGCGTTGTACGGGATGCTGGGGCAGGCCTCGACAGTCGTCATTGACAGCATTTCGCAGATGCCGGTAGCCATCACGCGGGCCGAGGCCGCGGCGGGCGCGCCGATCAGCGGTGGTGTGGCGCTGCTGATTGTTGTGGGCTGGTGCGCGGCGCTGCTGGTGGGCACCTTTCTCCTCCTGCGCTTGCGCGATGTGACCGAGTGACTCGGGAGGTGGCACATGCTGCTCTCGACCTGCCCCATTGCTACTGTAGCGGCCCCCGCTGAGCGCGCTCTTGAGTGATCTGGCGACGATTAATCGCTTGTGGAACGCGCGCACCGAGCGCGTGGACCTGCGTGGTCCGCTCGCGCCTGGCCAGCTGATCTATACCACCACCCACGCGCCCGTTCGGGTGAAGCGGGCAACGGAAGGGATGATGGAGCGCACCGCCACAGACCGCGCCGACAGGCACACCGGCATGGCGCGTTGCGCGCGACGTGGAATCAGCGCGTGTGGGGGGTGACGCGATGCGGCGTGTTGCATCGGTGCTGGCCGTGTTTGGCCGTCTGGCGGTGATGCTGATCCTCGATGCCGGACGGCATGCCTTCTACCGCCTGGAGCTACGCGGCCTCGAACACGACACTGGCGCGTCGCGCACCTATCTCGCCATATTTCACAAGCGCGACCTCGATCCGCCGGTACCTCTGCCGGCGATTCTGCGCCACCGGGGATGGCGGGCCATCGCGGGCGATGTCCACTTCGCGATGCGCGCCGACGGCTTCACCCACGGCTTTCTCGCGCGCATCGTCACCCGTCCGCGCTGGTTGGCGCGCCTGCTGCGGCCGATCTCGGTGGGGCCGATTCTGCGCGGTCTGGGGATACATCCACTGGTGGACCTGCACATCCGGCCCTACGAGGAGTGGATTCGCGAGCGGATCGCCGTGGAAGGCGACGCGCCGGCGGGCAGCGTACTGACGGCTGAGATGCTGTGCGATCTGGCCTGGGCTGCCCATGAGCTGGTGGAAACGGTCGCGGTGCTGCCGCTCTCGCGACTCGACAAGTGGCGCTATTATCCAGTGATGCGGCTACAGGGTGGTCCAGAGATCTTCGAGCCGGATGAGCGCCGTCAAGCCGAGCGCCGGCTGGTGGCGAACGCGCGGCGAGACCTGGACGATGTGGCACACTGGCTCCGCGAAGATGGAACGATCTATGGCTCGCCTGAAGGACGGCTCTCGCCAGACGGCCGGGTGAGCCCGATGAGCGGCGGCTTTCACCGCGTGCTGCGCGCGGCACCAGCCGACACGCGTGTGCTGCCGATTGCCGTCGTCTACGACTTCATGCGCTCTGGCCGCCCACGCCTTTTCGT
>DASYGC010000265.1:0-3482 GCA_036000225.1 Ktedonobacterales bacterium
ACTGCCACCAGCCGGCGATGTCCCCGTACAAAGCTGAGCAGGTAGACCAGCGTGAAGCAGTAGATCGCGAGCGAGATGGCAAACTTGGCTGGCTTCATCCACGCCGGCGCGCCGGTGATGACCTGTGGGTCAATGGCCAGGCCGCCCAGCGCGGCCAGCAGCGCGATCGTCATCAAGCTGCCCACCAGGGTAAGCCCCCGGTTCACCGCGAACGCCTTGCGCAGCCACAGCACTGGGGACAGCTGGGCAAGCCAGTGGGCCGGTGCGGATGAAGACGGATACAAGTCGATGGCGCGCATACCGTGCTCCCTTTCTCGTGGTGGGGCGCAATGCCTTTCGTCCCGCTCCACAGCGTACCTGACCAGGAGGCGTCCGCGCGGGTGTCGTTGGTCATCCATCGGGTCATGGATCGCCACGACAAGCAGCCAGATGCGCAGGTGACCGAAGTCATACATCGCGGCGCCGCGACCCGCACCCAGGCATGACGCCCGACACCTCCCTTCGGGGCCCACGCGCGTGTATACTGCCAGTGATGGGGAGTGGTGGCGTGGTGGGGAGCGCGAAAGGCGATTCGAGGAGATGAGAGGAGATGCGGCCATGGAGACCACCCATACGCCGCCAGACCGTGGCATTCAAGGGCCACCTATCGGCGACCTGCCCGGTATCTTCAATCTCTGCGCCTATATCAGCGTCGCCATTGGCTATCTGTATACGCTGCTCGCCGCCCCGCACCTGACGCTGTTGGCGTTCGGACTCTTCACGCTGCTCAATGTCGCCTGGGTGGCGGCGTTCTGGTACCTGGCGGAAGGCCCTTGCCCGGAGTCGCGCGCGGACATGATCGGTGTCCTGCTCATCGTGCTGGCGCTCGCGGCGCAGGCCACCGTGCTGCTGGGATTGGAGTTCGACTGGCTGCTGCCGGTGGTCACGGCGGCCATCCTGTTTCTGGGCTGGAGCATCCGCCAGGCACTGCTGGGCACCGCCGTGACCTTCCTGGCGACGGCGCTGACACTGGATCTGGCTCAAATCCTCGGTGGCAAGCAGGGGCTGGCGTTGTTCCGCGGCGTCTTTCCGTCGGCCCTTTCGATTCTCTCGGCATATATCTTCGTTGCCATCTTCTGCGTGGTATTGCAACGCCAGCAGGGACTGCGCGCCCGTGCCGAGGCGCTGACCGCTGAGGTTTCCGCCGCGAAAGCCGAGCTGGAGGAGGCCAACGCTCAACTGCGCCGCTTCTCGCAGCAGGTGGAAGAACTGACCGTCACGCGCGAGCGCAACCGCATGGCCCGCGAGATCCACGACACCCTGGGACACTACCTGACGATTCTGGCCGTCAAACTGGAGACCGCGACGCAGCTGGAGGCGCGCGCCGATCCGCGCCTGCGCGCGGAACTGGGGGAAGCACGGCGCGTGGCCAGCGAATGCCTCAATGAGGTACGGCGCTCGGTGACGGCGCTGCGTCCCGCCGACCCGACGGCGGCATCCCTTGAGGAGGCACTGCGACGGCTGGTACGCGAATTCGTGGCTGCCGCGCCCGATGTCGAGGTCGCGCTCGATGTAGAAGGACCTGCTCAGGAGCTGGCCCCCGAGTTGCGCGTGGCGCTATATCGTTGCGCGCAGGAGGTGCTGACCAATGTGCGCAAGCACGCGCGGGCGACGAATGTGCTGCTGCGCGTGCGGGTTGATCCGCGCGCGGTGGAGCTGACCGCGCTGGACAATGGCGTGGGATCCGCCGCCGCGGCGGGGGCGCGAACAGGCTTTGGGCTGGTTGGCATGCGCGAACGCATCGCGTTGCTGGGCGGGACTATCACGGCGGCCGCCGAGCCCGAGCATGGCTGGCGGGTGGAGCTGCGCGTACCCCTGGCCGACGCGCACGCTCGGGACGACGAACGTGGGGAGGGCGCTGGGCGTCCAGCGGAGCGCGGCATTGGCGCTGTGCTGACAAGCGTGGCGCCAGCGCCGGGAGGCGATACATGAGTGAGGTGGGAGCCACCACCCCTTCCGCCTCCGCCGCACCGATCCGGGTGTTGCTGGTGGACGATCAGGCGCTGCTGCGCGAGAGCTTTCGCACGCTCCTGGAACTGACCGATGGTACCCTTGAGATATTGGGCAGCGCCGCCGACGGGCTGGAAGCCGTTGCCGCGGTCGAGCGCTTCGCGGCAGTCGGTCGCGCGCCGCACGTCGTCCTGATGGATGTGCGCATGCCCCGTCTCAATGGCGTGGAAGCCACGCGGCAGATCGTGGCACGCTGGCCCGCGGTGCGGGTGGTGATCCTGAGCACATTTGACGATGAGGAGTACGTCGTGGAAGGGCTGCGCGCTGGAGCGTGCGGCTATTTGCTGAAGGATAGCTCCTCGGCCGAACTGGTGGGCGCCATTCGCGCGGCGCATCGCGGTGAGTCGCCCATCCAGCCCGCCGTTGCCGCCAAGCTGGTGGCGCACCTCAAAGCTCCCCTCCCGTTACCCACCGAGCAACGGCAGGGCACGCCGACGCCCGCGTCGACGCCTATCTCCGCGCCCATCATGCCCACCGCAAGCGCGGGATTGAACGACGATCTGACCGAGCGCGAACGCGAGATCCTGCGTCTGGTAGCCCGTGGCGCCAGCAATCGCGAAATCAGCGAGACACTCTTCATTACGGAGGGTACTGTCAAGAACCACGTTTCCAGCATCCTGAGCAAGCTGGCGCTGCGTGACCGCACGCAGGCCGCGGTGTATGCGCATGAACATAGATTGGCATAGCGCGTCACCGCGGCAAAGGCGCAACACATGACGCGGCGCCACGTATGGAATACCGACGGGGAAGACGGAGAAGACAGACATGAGAAAGGCAGTGAGGTAACCTATGTGGGGATATTATGGACCGCGATTTGGGCGCGGCGCGCGCCGCGTTGGGCTGATGTGGCTGTTGTGGCGCTTCCTGTTTCGGCCACGCGGGGGCCAGCGCTTTGGCCGGCCAGGTGGTTGGTGGTAGCACGCCGCCTGCATTGTCTGCTGGCGAGCTGATGTGTGCCTCAGCGGCGGGCCCCCATCACAACCATGCGGGGTGAGCGGCGCATATGCGCTCCCGCCTGGACAACCAGGGTGTCGCATATGCGCGGGGCCCTGGAATCGCTCACTCTTCCTCAGGCTATGGAAGCTCCCACGAGCCACTCGGCGCGCGCTTCGTTTCCGCCACCGGACGGTTCCGCCGGCTGCCTGGCAAGTGACGCTCTCCGATCGCGACAGCGCCGACCGGGCTGAATCCAATGGGCATAGCGCATGGACATCCGGCGTGACGCTTGTGCCAGTGTCGTGTTCGGCACGAATGATGTGTAGCGTCGGGCGAGGGGTATGCGGTGGCGTGATAGTCATCCGAACGACTAGAATATGAGGTATACCCAGTGGGGGATGTGCCGACATAGACGCCCATCAGGCACGTATAGTAGAATGAAGATGTCCCTTGAGGGGCGGAGTGAAGACAAGGAAGCCAATCCAGAGTGACTAACG
>DASYGC010000266.1:0-1791 GCA_036000225.1 Ktedonobacterales bacterium
TGCGCCTGCTGCTGGTAGAGGACGATATGCGCATCGCGGATTTTGTCGCAAAGGGCCTGCGCGAATCGGGCTACGGCGTCACCGTGGCGCACGACGGCGAGGAGGGTTACCTTGACGCCCTGCTCAACGACTATGACCTATTGGTGCTGGACCTGATGCTCCCGACCATGGACGGCATTGCCATCGCCCGCAAGCTCCGCGCGGCGCGCAAAACCACCCCCATCTTGATGCTCACGGCGCGCGACACGGAGCAGGACAAGATTCTGGGCCTGAACGTGGGGGCGGACGACTATTTGACCAAGCCATTCTCCTTCGGTGAGTTCCTGGCGCGCGTGCGCGCGCTGCTGCGGCGCGAGTCCACCATGCGCACTACCGCAATGCGGGTGGCGGATCTGGAGCTGGACGCGGCGGCGCGCGTCGTGCGGCGCGCCGGCCGCGAGATCTCGCTCTCAGCGCGTGAGTTTTCCTTGCTTGAATACCTGGTGCATCACGCCGGGCTCGTGGTGACGCGCGAACAGTTGGCCGAGCACGTCTGGACCGATACCGATGTCGAGAGCAATGTGATCGACGTCTATGTGCGGTACTTGCGTCAGAAGATTGACACGCCGTTCGGCGTACCGCTCATCCAGACCGTACGCGGAGTCGGCTACACGCTCCGCGCGCCATGAGCCGAGAGCCGGCCGTGTTCAGCGCCGCGCGTTTGCGATTGACCCTCTGGTACCTGGGGATCCTGGTGGTGATCGTGGGGCTGCTCAGTACGGCACTCTATCGCATCCTGCTAAGCCTCCAGCAGGCCGAGCTACGGGCGGTCGGCCCAACCGTGCGCGGCGGTATCTCACGGCTGTTCGCGCGCGATGAGGGGACACTGGCCGTCCAGATCATTGCCATCGACACGGGGGTGCTGATCCTTGCGGCCCTGGGCGCCTACGTCCTGGCCGGACGCACGTTGGAACCGATCGCGCAGAGCATGGAGCGGCAGCAACGCTTCGCCGCCGCCGCCTCGCATGAGCTGCGCACGCCGCTCACCGTGCTGCAGGGCAGCATGGAGGTGGCGTTGCTGAACCGCCGCACGCCCGACGAGTACGAGCGCATCCTGCGCGAGGCAGCGGCGGAGGCGAAGCGTCTGGGCGTACTGGTGGCCGACCTGCTGGCCATGGCGCGCGCCCAGCGCGACGCTGAAGCCCTCTCGCTCGAATTGGTCGACATGCGCGATGTGGTCCTGGCAGCGGCGGAGAGCCTGCGCCCGCTGGCCGACGGCAAGGCACAGACGCTGGAGGTGCAACTGGACAAATCGCTGCTGGTGCAAGGCGATGCCCTCAAGTTGCGCCAGGTACTAAGCAATCTGCTGGATAACGCCATAACCTATACGCCGCCGGGCGGAACGGTGCGGCTCAGCGCCCGCCGCGAGCGCCACCAGGTGGAGGTGGAGGTACGGGACAGTGGGCCCGGCATCACGGCGGAGCATCTGCCCCGGCTCTTCGAGCCGTTCTACAGGGTCGATGGCGCGCGGAGCGGCGACAGCACGCACACCGGCCTGGGGTTGGCGCTCGCCGCCTGGATAGTGCGTGCCCACCAGGGCCGCCTAGAGGTCGAGAGCCGGCCCGGCGCGGGCGCGATCTTCACGTTGAGCCTGCCCGCGATCGTGTAGCAACGCGGCCCTCGCGGGCCTCGGTCCGGGCGACAGGGCTGAGTCGTCCGTCAAGTCGAGCGCGGGATGCTCCAGCTTGTATACCCTCGGCTCAGGATATAGGCGGCAAGCAGGAACACGGTCAGGATACCATCCGCGATTGC
>DASYGC010000267.1:0-3944 GCA_036000225.1 Ktedonobacterales bacterium
TCCTGACCACACCTCCATCGTGCGTGCCGGCAGACACTCAGGGTCTGCCCTTGCGGGGAACATCTCACCCCAATCGCCAATGTTACCAGAATTGTTAACCAAGGTCAATGAGAACGTATGACCAACTGAGCGGTTTAATCAGCGGGAGCGATCCGCGCCTCGCCCAGCTTGACCCACAACCAGGTCGCCGGCAGCGCGGCCAGTTTGCCTGGCAGCGACACATGCGCGCGACGGGTGAACACATCGTAGCGATTGCGCTGGATACGCCGCAGAATACCGTGGTAGAGCGTGGCGCTCAGGGCGATGGCCAGGCGGGCATCGGGGGCCAGCAGCGCGATGCCGCGACGGCCGCTCACGTAGTACGCTTCGGCCCGCGCGATCTCGAACTGGAGCAGATCCTGGAACGCCGCATCAACCTCGCCGCGCAGCAGGCGCTCGCGATCGTAGCCGAAGCGCGCCAGATCCGCCGCGGGCAGGTAGACGCGCCCGTTGGCGCGATCTTCGCCGATATCGCGCAGAATGTTGGTGAGCTGCATCGCGATCCCCAGATCCACCGCGTGTTCGATTGCCTCGGGCCGTGTGTAGCCCAGCACCGGCGCCATCAGCAGGCCGACGGTGCCGGCGACGCGATAGCAGTACAGCCGCAGGTCTTCAAATGTCTCATAAGTGGTGTTGCGCAGATCCATCTCCACGCCATCGAGCAACTCCAGCGCGGGACGCAGCGGCACGGCGAAGCGCGTGAGCACGTCGGCCCAGGCGGTCATGACTGGCCCGCGCGGCCGACCGGCGTAGGTTTCCAGCAGGGCGGCGCGCCAGGCGGCGAGCTCGGACGCGGGATCGGGATACAGTCCCGGTTCGTCGGCCATATCGTCGGCGATGCGACAGAAGGCATAGAGCGCCCAGGCGGCGCGACGCTTTTCGGGAGGCAGAAAGAGCGAGCCGTAGTAGAAGGTGCGGGCGACTTCGCGCGTGATGGCGCGGCAAGCGAGGTAGGCAGCGGTGGTACTCAGGGTACCGGTGCCGGCGCCATCGCCCCCGATCGCCGCGCGTAGCGGGTAGCTCCGGCGCGCGGTGCCCCCAGCCGGAGCGACGGAGCATCCAGACGCGCGCGCGGACCGCTGCTTGGAATCGCTCCCGAGGGAGAGCATGCCGTCCTCCTTCACCGGATGGCGCGACCGGACGGTCACGCCCGCAAGCGTTCTGGTTGGGCTTTGTATGATCTTTGCACTACGTATGCATCATATCGTGCCAGATGACGATCATGCCAGTCAAGTCGCCAGACGGCCTCGCGCGGTAGGCGCACCGGCATGCGCAGGTACCCAATGTTCTGGCGACGAGAGGGCCCCGCATGGTGAATACACGCGGGGCCAGCCGCCGGATGATCGGCTGAGGCGCGGCGCTTCCGGCTCAGGAAGGTAACCAGGACGGCGCGTCGCGCGTAGACCATAGCGAAGCTGGTGCGAGCAGACCTCCCCGCTTCCCGCCGCCGGGCCGCGCGAGCGCGCGCTGTGCGGTGGGTACGAGCGGACTGGGACGCTCCCAGCACCGAACCAACACAGACACCACTGATGGGTGAAAGGCAAGAGCACTGATATGCGGCTGATTCTCTATCTCGGCAAGGGCGGCGTGGGCAAGACCACGCTGGCGGCGGCCACCGCCGCGCGTGCGGCGCAACTGGGCCAGCGCACGCTGGTGGTGAGCACCGATCTCGCCCATAGTCTGGCGGACGCGCTGGACCGCACGCTGACGGCTGAGCCGCGGCAGGTGGCACCCAACCTCTGGGCGCAGGAAGTGAACGTGCTCGACGAGGTCCGCGCGCACTGGGGCAAGCTGCAAGAGTATATCGGCAATGTGCTCAAGCGCCAGGGGATGAACGATGTCGCCGCCGAGGAGATGGCGCTGATTCCTGGGATGGATGAGATCGTCGCGCTGCTGACGATCTACCGCCAGGCGCACGATGGCGCGTACGACGTGGTGGTGATTGATGCCGCACCCACCGGCGAGACGGTGCGGCTGCTGAGCATGCCCGATACCTTCATCTGGTATGCCAGCAAGGTCAATGGCTGGCGCGGCGCGGCGTTCAACGCGGCCAAGCCGCTGCTCAAGACGTTCCTGCCGGGCATCAACGTGCTGGAGGCGCTGCAAAAGCTCAACGAGCAGGTCAGCCTGTTGCGCGGCGTGCTGACCGATCCCGAGCAGAGCTCGTACCGGCTGGTGGTTACGCCGGAGAAGATGGTCATCAAGGAGGCGCTGCGCGCCGAGACTTATCTGGCGCTCTTCGGCTATCCGATGGATGGCGTGCTCTGCAACCGCGTGCTGCCGCCACCTGAGCATGGCGCCTATCAGGATACGCTGCTGCGCGAGATGGCGGCACAACAAGCGGGCTACCGCGAGCAGATCCACACCACCTTCGCGCCGCTGCCGGTGTGGGATGTGCCATACCACGCGCGCGAGATCATCGGCGCTGACGCGCTGGCGGCGCTGGCGCACGAAATCTGGGGCGACGACGATCCTACACGGGTCCACTTCCGCGGCGCTGTGCAGGAACTGACCAAACAGGGCGAGGGCTACGTGCTGCGCCTGCCGCTGCCGCATGTGGAACTGGGCAAGGTGATCATGACCAAGAAGGGCGATCAACTGATCGTCGAGATCGGCAACTTCAAGCGCGACATCGCCCTGCCCACGGTGCTGGCCGCGCAGGACGCGACCGTCGCGCGCATGGTCAACGGCGCGCTGGAGGTCACGTTCGCGCCCGCACCGGTTGAGGTGCCGTCCGACAGCGCGGCGCAGGTGTAGGAGCAACAGCGATGGTGTTGGCATCGGGGCTGATCGGGGCGGCACAGCATGTGTCTGCCTGCACGCCCGTGCCCGCGCTCTCCTATCTGCCGGCCGATGTTGGCTGGTTCGCGCTGGTGCTCAGTGTGCTGGATCTGTTGGCAGGCGTGGCGTGCGTGGGGGTGGTGGGCAACCTGCTCAAGTGGGCGGCTGACGATCCCGCGCCGCTGCGTCGGGTCTGGAAGGCGCTGATCGCCCTGGGCTTTCTGGCGTCGGCTGTGGGCCTGTACATTGATCTGGCCAATCAGGCACATATCAAGGCCGTGCAGGCCTGGCTGATGCGCCAGACCAGCGAGTGTCTGCTGATCTATGGCCACACGACCAACGTCATCAGCAGCACGGTCTCCAGCAGCGTGCAGTTGGGCGCGGTGGCCCTGGCGCTGATCGCGTTGGGCATCGCTGGCGCGATGATCGAGCGACGGCGGGCGGTGCGGCGGTAACGTGACATATCCCGATATAAACCGACGAGAAGTGTGCCGAGTCTGACGCGTTGGCGCCGGGCACACGGAGCGCGATCAGTAGATGACCACGGCGCCAGGAAATCCGCGTGCTCGTTGTGGCCTCTCGCTCTCATCCCCTCCCACGTGCATCGCCTCGTCGTCTTTGCCGCATGCCGGCAGCGGCAGCGGCAGCTGCCATGTCATTGATGCGATTAGGGCAGCGGAACTGGCATGGATGCTGTATACGCGGCTCCGCCTACGAGCGCGTTGCTTCAGAGGAGCCACGCGCCACTTGCGCTCGACCCACGCGAGAACTCTTAGACGGACGTGTGGCCCGCCGCGTTCAGACTAGTGCCGTCAGTCCAATAGGCGTTCGCGTAGGCATAAACCGTATATACGCCGTTGCCCGCGCCGACGCAATCGGTCTCCGTGGACATGTAGGTCAGGCCAAACGTGGTCGGGCTGCTCTGAGCCAGTCCGGTCCCACCGTAGAATAAGCTAATGGTCAGCGTCATCTGCTCGGGCGCTCCTCCGCCAGTATAGCTATCGCCCGAACCATAGGCACAGATGACCCGGCCATTCTGGATGTACTTGGCGGCGTATACGTCGCCGCCAATCGAGTGCCCCCCGCCATCGCCTCCAGAAATACCCCTATCCGGCTGCTTGACG
>DASYGC010000268.1:0-3353 GCA_036000225.1 Ktedonobacterales bacterium
TGATGCGGGCTTAGCGTGGGTGCGGGCGTCCACCGGACGCCGCTACGAAACGACGCCAACCAGCCGAAATTGGATCAGGCGAGCGCTCAGGCACCGTTGGTGTCGTGCGCGGCAGGCGAGCGCGGCGTCAGCGCGGGCATCGCCCCCTGGCGCAGCAGCCAGGCGCGCACCGCGGCGATCCGCTCGGGCGGGATTACGGCGATGTGCGGCGTCAGCCGCCGGTCGATCCAGGCCCGCGCGTGCTCGTCCGCCAGCAGCGCATCGAGGATGCTGGCATCGCGCACTTCGAGCACGACGACATCCCGCAGCGGGCGCAGGCGGTCCGCGGCGCGCTCCCAGTCCGCCAGGGTTACGCTGACATTTTGCGGCAGTTCGCCGCCCACCAGACCGGCCAGGTGGGTCGCCACCGCTCCATGCGGCCAGCCAGCGCGACGGGCCAGGGCGAACGCCTGACGGGTCAGGGTGTACTGCGCGACCTGGCTGCGGCCACGGCGCTCGGCGCAGGTATCGAGCAGCAGCAGCGCCGCCGGCGCGAACGGTGGATACACGACGACATCGAAGTTCGGTTGCGCGATGACCGCGCCGCACGACTCCTCCAGCGGCGGATCGCCGGGGAGCGGCGCGGTGCGCAGGGCGGCCACCGCCGCGGTCGCGTGATAGGTAGGCGGGACAGGCGTGAAGTCATCAGCGGCGACGCGGCGCACCAGGCCAAGCCAGCGCAGTGGTCCATCGAGCGCCTGGCGCGCGAGGTCGTTCGCGAGGTCGTCGTCGGTGGCCACCACGGACGAGCGACGCTGGCGGGAGATCTGGCGCACGCTAGCGCGGCGCGCGGGCGGCGGCCTGGCGTGGTCGCCGGCGGAGGCCGTCGCGGTTGCGGTGAGTGGGGAGACAGGGACGGCGGCACCCGGCGCCAGGCCAGCGAGCAGTCGCACCAGGTGTTGCCGCATCTGCGAAACCTGAGATGCGGCGAGAGCACGTCGCGATGACGGCGGATTTGTGCCACGCGCCCGCGCGGGCGCCGAGCCGCCGGTTTCCCACAGGCGCACGCAGCGGTTCAGACGTTCGGGCAGCGGCAGCTCGGCATACTGCCGCATACGGGCGGGGTCAGCGGCCACCAGTACGCCTTCCGGCGCGGTGAGGAGCAGATCGAGTCGTCGCAGCAACTGGCATGCGAACAGCAGACGCGCGTCATGGTGTTCGTCCGCCGTCTGCTCTGCTGGCTGCTCCGCTGGCGTAGCGGTGGTGAACTCGGCGGAGAATGCCGCGACCGCGCGCATGCGTTTGAGCGCCGCCGGGGTGAGCATCTGCCCGCTCCCCAGCTTTAGCACGCCCAACTGGCGCACCGCGTGCCAGCATTCGTACAGATCGTACTGGAATGCGAGCGCTGTTTGGAGGTCGGGGGCGGTTGCCGGATGGGTCGTCATGGTAGTGAAGATTCCGTGTGCTTTCCAGCCCCACCAGGCGAAGATGGCTGCCAACGGTTGACTCGGACAGACATCCGTACGTCCCTTTGGTGCTCCTCCGCGCAGTCCACCGATGTGGACCGCGCAGACGTGATCTTAGACGACAAAGCCGCGCCGATCGAGCGCGGCGGCCAGATCGCTGGCCAGATGGGCTGGGACGAGCGCGAGTCGCGGACCGATGATGCGGCAGGATGACGCGATGGCGGGACTGGCGCTGAGGGCTTCACGCAGGACCGCTTCGTCCAGCGCCTCCAGCAACACCAGGTCCGCGGAGAGTCGTGTGCGCCCATAGGTAGCTTGCCACTCCGTCAGCACGCGCTCGATCGCTGGTGCGGCGCTGCTGTGGTCGCGCGCGTCGAACAGTTGGAGTTGCGCCAGCGCGGCGGCGGGCGTCAGTCCCTGATCCAGACTCTGGCACACGCGATCGCGTGAGAGACGCAGCAGCAGGCGCTCGCCCGCCAGCCGCTCGATCGCGGCCCACGGCGTGAGGGCATCGAGCAAGGCCGACGCGTGCGCCAGCGGCTGAATCGAGAGGCCCGCCGGCCGGACCGGCAGCGCGGCGGGTCCCCAGCTGCGCTCAAGCGCCTGGATCGCCTCGCCGGGAACCGCATCAGCGCCCCCGAGCATGAAGGCGCCGAAGTGGGTGAGACGCACCGCGCCCAGCTCAGCGGGGGCCGCGTAATCCAGGTCCAAGAGGCCCCACCAATGCAGCGGACCAGCGCACAGAGCAAGGGCATAGCGCGCGTCAGCGCGCAGCCAGTCGTCGCGCACATGCGGGCGAAGGACGCCTTCGTGTTCGCGCGCCTCCAGCCACCAGGCGGGGCGGGCAAACGCGCGCTGGCGTGCGCGCAGAAAGTAGGGATGCGCCCACCACACCAACTCCAGCAGGCTCTGGGTGCTGATCCAAACGTGTACCGGCAGGCGCGCCACCAGGCCCACGAGGAAGCGGCGCGCGGCGGTGTTCTCCGCGGCGAGGGTGGCGGACCGTAGGGCTGGATGGCGTGGATCGCAGCGTGCGCGCACGCCGTGTTCGAGCGGGGTGAGGTCGGCAAGCTCGCCATACGAGGAATCGCTAAGCCAGCGGCGGAACGCGGCGCGCAGGGCGAACGGCCATTCCGATCGCGGCACCTGGTGCAATGGGACACTGTGCAATGGGACGCCGCGGTCGCCAGCCCGCTGGGCATCGTCCAGGGAGCGCATCGTGCGCCAGGCGAGGCGCACGAGACCCTCGGGCCGCTGCGTATCGCGCGCCCAGGCAGCCAGGGTCGCGGCCGGAAGATCACCGCGTAGGAGAGGAAGGGCGGCTGCCGTCGGGGTTCGCTCCGGCCCGGCCGGCGCGCCACCGGCCAGCCGCGCGGCGGGCGGCGCGAGATGCGCGACCAGGGGTAACAGCCCCAGCAGCCCCCACAGTGGCCGCGCGCTGGCCGCCCGAGTCTGGTGCGTATGTACCCGGCGCGAGGGGTCCTGGGGAGCGCCGGCCGGCGCGGCGTGGCGCGTGGCAAGCAGGCCCAGTTGGCGCACCGGCAGGAGAGGATCAAGGGCGGCGAGCAGCTCTTCGGGAATGTACCAGCTCTCTTGCTGCTGGCTGGCGCCGCGTGTGCCGCCGTGACCGGCTCGAAAGCCGAGTCCGTGGCGCGCGAGCGCGTCGCATGCCTGCTCGATCGAGCCACTGCCCGCGGGCAGGTGCTGGCGCATCCGCTCGAGCTCGGTGCGCAGCAAGGTCCCTTCGCGCAGGACCAGCGCATACAGCAGCCGGAGGGAGAGGGCGTCGAGTTGACCGAGCAGACGGGTCAGTGTGGAGGGGGTGGTCAACGTCTGGCAGATGCGCGCGATCCGCTGCGCCCGCGGCTCACTCACTGGCTCAACAGCACCCAGCAGGGTGAGGGCCAG
>DASYGC010000269.1:0-3995 GCA_036000225.1 Ktedonobacterales bacterium
TCGATCGCCGCGACGATCTCCTGGCTGCCAGCATCCTTGAGCAGATAGCCCGCCGCACCCGCGCGGATCGCATCCACCACCCACTCGTCGTCGTCATAGGTGGTCAGTACGAGCACCGCGATCTCGGGAAAGCGCTCACGCAGCATCCGCGTCGCCTGAATGCCGCTCATCCCCGGCATCTTCAGATCCATCAGCACCACATCTGGATGCAGCAACTCCGCCTGGCGCAGGGCCTCCGCGCCATCGGACGCAGTGCCCACCACGCGCACCCGCGCGCTGGCGTTGAGCACCACCTTCAGGCCCTCGCAGACGATGGCCTGGTCGTCGGCGATCAGCACGCGTATCAGGTCGCTCACATCGCGCACATCGCTCATATCGCCGCATCCTTTCCCACTGCCCGCTCACGAGCGCGGTTGATCGCCATCATCCGCCGGCTGACCCCAGCAATGGCTGGGCTGTGACCCGTACGATGATCGTCGTCCCTTTGCCGGACCGGCTGTCCACATGCAGCCCCGCATCGAGCAGCAGCGCCCGCTCGCGCATCCCCGCCAGCCCGTAGTGTGTCGTCTCGCCTGACGGCGTT
This sequence comes from Ktedonobacterales bacterium, assembly GCA_036000225.1. Lineage (GTDB taxonomy): Bacteria > Chloroflexota > Ktedonobacteria > Ktedonobacterales > JADMIN01 > DASYGC01. The sequence continues at coordinate 584 of DASYGC010000269.1, forward strand.
CTGCCCCGCGTGCGCAGCGGATGCGCGTGGCCCACCGCGCGCGCCGGATCGAAACCCACACCATCGTCAGCCACCGTCAGCGTGGTCGCGCCGGTCGGTTGGCCCAGTGTCACCCATAACCGCCGCGCCCGCGCATGGCGCACCACGTTGTTGATGGCCTCCTCGCCGATGCGGTAGAGATGCTGCTCCATCTCTGGGCGCAGATTCGTCAACTGGGATGGTGACGAGAACGTGAGGGTGAGGTTGCCGCGCTCCGCCGCCTGTTCCGCCGCGTGGCGCATGGCCAGTGCCAGCCCGAGTTCCTCGATGGGACTCGCGCGCAGACCGCGCAGCGCCCGCCGCGCCTCATCCAATCCGCCGCGGGTCAGCTCCTGTGTCTGCCGCAGCGTGGTGCGCGCGCCAGCTGGATCGCGATCCCACAGCACATCGAGCGCCTTGAGCTGCACGCTGACCGCGCTGAGAGTGTGTGCCAGCGTGTCGTGGAGTTCGCGCGCCAGACGGTTGCGCTCGCGGGTTTCGGCCAGCACCTCCAGGGTCGTCGCATACTGCGCGAGTTGCGCCCGCTTGCGAACCTCATCGTCGCGCTGCGCGCGCTGGGCCTTGCTGAGCTGCGCGATGACGCTGCCCACCAGCATGAAGATCACAAAGCGGACAATCGCGTGCTGCACCGTCAGCGCGATATCCGGCCCGCCCGCCAACCGGAGCGGCACGGCCAGCACGACCGCGAGCAGCGAGGTCCCCGCCGTCGCGAGCAGCAGCTCGCGCAGGCGATACTGCGCGCAGATCAACAGCACGGGCAGCAGCAACCACAGATACAGGCGCGCCGGGTCCACCTGCGCCGCCGCGCCGCGCAGCCCGTGCGCCATGCGCAGCGCCGTGCCCACCGCTATCCACACCACCGGGCCGACTGCCGCGACGCCCAGCGCCAGCGGCAGGTACGCCCCTCCCAGCATGCGCCGCAGCCAGCCGGCTGACAGATAGCCCAGCAAAAAAACCGTCTGCGCCCAGACCAGCATGGTCATGTAGTCGGGCACGGCGATGGAGCCGCCGCCCTGCGTACAGAGCGCGAGCGTGATCAACGGCAATTGCAGCGCGAGCACCAGGGCGAAGACGCGCAGCAGCCCTGGCTCGATCTGGTGGGCAGTGGAACGCATCGGCAGGCCTCATCTGGACTGTGGCGGCATCGTAGCAGATGCGCCTACGCGCGACAAGTGTCCCGGCGCCCGCTCGGCTGTGACATGCGTCACGCGAATCGGTGACGCCAGCCACTTCCCCGCGCCGGTGTCCCTGGCTATGCTGGTGTGTGGGTGTGCGCTCTGGAGGCATGACCGTGAGCTTCATCCGCATCGCATAGAACCGAAGGTAGTCATCTCCTGGGTCATCGTGGCAAGGAGCATGGAACATGTGGAAACGGCACTCGCGGCTCGGCGCCGCGCTCGCGCTGGTCGGACTCTTGCTGGCGACGCTGGCGGCCTGCAAGGTGGTGACGCAGCCCCAGGCGCCCGGCGCGATGGATCTTTCGATTGAAATTCAACGCTTCGCGCAGGGCCAGACGCACGTGGTCGTCCATTTTGGGACACCCAACTACGATACCGTGGAGTTTGTCTCCGGCGAGACAGTCGCCTGTAATGGGGTCTTCCTGCGCTACGCGCTCGGCTCGTACATCGGCGACGTGCCGCGCGAGGGAGACGACGGCACGTATACGATCGTGTACACCCCGGCAGCCGGCGACGCCGCGACGACGCCCGGCGCGACATCCACCAGCACTGGTCCGGTCACCATCGCCGTGCGCGTCGTGCCGGCGGCGGTGAGCGTGTCGCAGCCGGCATCCGGCGCGAACGTCCCGCTCAACGTGCCCCTCACCGTCACCTATCAGCCCAGCCAGCTCGCCAACACCACCATCAACGCCGTCGTGGCCGATGGTCGCGCGCACTTCGACTTCACCTGGCCCGGCGGCGAAACCGGCACCCTCGGCATCCCCAGCGAGAAGCTGTCCGGGCTGCAGGCCGGCCCCGGCACACTGACCGTCGTGCGCGAGACGGTGCTCTATCCCAGCGGCACGCCCTTCCACAGTGTCGTGGTGCATTTCAAGAACATCACCCAGATCCCCGTCAGCTGGCAGTAGACCGTCGCAGAAGGGACACCACCATGCAGCCCTCTCCATCCGCGCTTCCGACCGACACCGTGCCCGACACCGTGCCCGATACGTTGCCCGACACCATGCCAACCGTGCCGGCGGTGCCCGTCCCACCACCAGCGCCCGCCGCGCCCGAGCGCCGCATCCGCACGTGGCCGGCGGCCATCGCGCTGCTCTTCCTCTCTCCAGGGATCGCGGAGCTGCTCTCCGGCTCGACACCGCCGCTGCTCTTCATCCAGCCGTTCGCGCTGATCTTCCTGCCGACGCTATACGGCATCAGTGTGCTGTTGATCCGCGAGATCATGGTGCGGCGTGGCCTCACGTGGGGCAACGCGCTGTTGATGGGCGCGGCATTTGGCATCTTCCAGGAAGCGCTGATCGTCCAGACCTGGTACAACTTCGTGTCGCCGCGCTCGCCCTCGCATAGCGTGGGCAGCTATGGCGTGGCCTTTGGCACGAGTTGGGATTGGGCGCTCAATCTGACGCTCTATCATGCCGTCATCAGCATCACCGTGCCACTGATCCTGATCGGCCTGCTCTTCCCGCGCCAGGCCCCGCTGCCCTGGCTGGGGCGCAAGCGCATCGTCGCGCTCAGCATCTGGCTGTTCGCGCTCTGCGGCTTGCTGGCCTATGGCGTCGCCTTCAAGATGTTCGCCACTGACGGCTATCGCGGCCCGCCGTTGATTCCCTACCTGCTCGCGGTCGGCCTGACCGTGCTGGCCATGCTGCTCGGCGCCTTCGTGCGCTTCCCCACCCCTCGTCCCGCCCGCGCGCCGCGCCGCGCGCCGCGACTGTGGACCGTGCGGCTGGCGATCGGCGGCCTCTTCGCGCTCTACTTCCTGGGCGTCTCGGCACTCCTGCCCGCCACGCATCTACCGGCGATCGTGGGTGCGCTGGTCGGCGCGGCAGTCATCGCCTTCGGTATCTGGCGCGTACGCGTGTGGTTGGCGCGTCCGGGTTGGAGCGAGCGCCACTGGCTGGCACTGGCGACGGGTGTCGTGCTCTACTTCGCCGTGCTCTGGGGACCACTGGTCGAGTTTGCCGTCCGCCTGCCGCAGCGCCAGGGACTGGTGCTGGCCGATCTGCTGGCGCTCGGCGCGCTACTGTTCTTCGACCAGCGACTCAAGCGACGCGAGCGGCGCGGCACATCCTTCACCTTGCGGTGATGCGGGGCTTTGGATAGAATGCCCGTATGGAGATTCGTGAGTATAGCGACCCCGATTGGCCATCCATCTGGCCCATCTTCCAGAGCGTCGTCGCCGCCGGCGAGACCTA
>DASYGC010000270.1:0-5249 GCA_036000225.1 Ktedonobacterales bacterium
ACGTGCGTGAACTGGATGCGCGGGAGCGCGCTGGCGAGCGCGCGTGCCTGTTGGTGGAGCGCGCGCAGGGCCTGGTCGCGCACCTGGTAGCGCCCATTCATCTGTTGTACCACGAGGTCGCTATCCAGCCGGGCGATCACCTGTTCCGGCTGGTAACGGGCGACGGCGGTCAGCCCCAGAATCAGCGCGCGGTACTCGGCCTGATTGTTGGTCAGTTCGCCCAGGACGTGGCCGCCACGCGCGACCAGCCGCCCATCCTCGCGCTCGATCACCACACCGGCGGCGGCGGGCCCCGGATTGCCGCGCGAGGCGCCATCGGTGCGCAGGATCAGTGTCAGGCCCGGTTCAATTGCGCTCATGTCAGATGCATCCTCGCTGGTCGTGGTGTGAGGTCCACGGCGTCTGGGTCGTGGTGGCTAGCCGCCACTGGTGACGGCGCGTGCCAGCGCGCTGCGCCGGCCGGTCCTGGCGCACAGCACCCGTCCATTCAGCCGCATTCAGGGCACATACAGAATACGACCGCAATTGGTGCAGGGTACCAGCTCGCTCGCCGACCGGGCCCGCTGCAAGGTGCCAGACGAGACCACCACCCGGCAGGCCGTGCAGGTGCCCCCCTGCGCCAGGGCGACCGCCCGCCCACCATGCGTGCGCCGGATCGCGTCGTAGCGTCGCACCGCCTCGGCATCGGCGGCGGCCGCCTGCGTGGCGCGGCGCGCACGTAGATCGGACAGATGCGCGGCTTCCTGAGTGAGGCGCGCGCGCAACTCACCACGTCGCTGCTCCCAGGCGCGCGCCGACCCACTCAGCGCCTCCCGCGCCTGCCGCTCGGCCGCCTCGGCCTCTTCCGCCGCCAGCATGACCGTCAGGGCACGCTCTTCTTGGTCGGCATGCGCGTCCTTCAAATGCGCCAACTCCGTCTGCAAGGCCGCCAGATCACGTGAGGCGGTAGCGCCACCGTAGAGCCGCTGCTCCTGCTTCTGGATGCGCGCTTCGGCCTCACGCAACGCAGCCTCGGCGGCCTGCGCCGCGGCGCGCGCCTGTTGCGCCTGGTGGCCCGCCCGCGCCAGCGTTTCGCGTGCTGGCCGGGTGGCGTCCTCCGCCGCGGCGCGGCTCAGGGCGTCCTGTTCGCCGGCACGCCGGTCGATCTCCAGATCGAGTGCCTGGAGCGCATAGAGGTCGGCTACTGCCGCTCTGCTCACCGTCGCCTCCCCGCGCAACACGCACCACCAGTTCCCTTGTCGCCTGTTTACCGCTAGCGCGCCGCAGCGGATCGCGAAGCGATTTTGGCCACGCCGTTGGGGGCATTGTACCGTCCACGGGGACATGGGGGCGAGGGAGGTTGCCGAAAGTCATCTAAGCTTGCGGAGGCGCCGCGTCCCAAGCGCCCCGACGCTGGCGCAGGTGGGTGCGAAAGCGGGTGGTATCGAAGTCGGGCAGATCTTGCGCGACCAGATCCAGCGTCTCCTCGCACAGCGCATGCAGCTGACGCACGCCTTCTGGCGGAGGCACATGGAAGGTGCCTTTCAGGCGTGAGCTGAGGTTGGGTGGCGCGAACTGGAACTCGGCGATCAGCTCGTCCATGTGCTTGAACCCCGGGTTGGGCAGATAGCGGCGATTGAGTCCGAGCAAGGCTCCCAGCAGCTGCCGCTCGACGCGACAGAAGACGTCATACAGTCGCAGCAGGTCGTCACGCGCGGCCAGCATATCTTCGTCGTAGCCAAACCCCTCGAATTCCAGATTGGCCGCGAGCATCGCGTGCGCCAGAGCGGTGGGGTAAGCGGCCGCGCGGGCGCGCCAGCGCCGCACCAGCTCAGTGCCTACCACCGTCCGCGCGCGTAGCACCGAGGATAGGCGCATCTGCGCCAGCGGATCAATGCTGGCGCGATCTAGCACCGCACGCAAGTACTCTTCCATCGTCGCGACCAGAAAGGTGCTGGTGCCGATGTGGAAACCGCCGAAGTCGATCGTCTCCGCCCACTCGTCCTCCTCGTAGGGCGCCAGATCCAGCAGCGTGCCGCCGCCACCTTCAGCGGCCGCGCGGCGTTCGTCGTCGGTGGGCGGCTCCGCCCAATAGACATCGATCTCCAGATCGGAGTAGCGATCGGCCGTTCCCCGTCCGGTAGAGCCTGCCACCATGACCACGGCGGCCTTGGGATTGGCGGCGTAGGCCATGCCAATGCGCTGGCCGAGCGCCAGGCGCCACTCGGTGGCGGTTGGCATTAGCGGCTCCTATCGTACTCGCCCGCTGATGTCGCGGTGCTCGCGGGAACGGGGGTGTCGGCATCGAGCAGGTGGCGCAGGTAGTCGTTCAAGAAGACGCCCTGAGGATCGAGCGTGGCGCGCACGCGGCGGAAGTCATCCCAGTGGGGGTAGCGGCTGGCGAGGGTGGCGGCGTCGAGCGTGTGCAGCTTGCCCCAGTGGGGCCGGCCGGCGTAGGGTTGATAGATGCCTTCGATGGCGCGGAAATAACGCTCGTAGGGCATGCCCCGGTACATGTGGACGGCAATGTAGGCGGAATCGCGGGCATAGGCAGGGCTAAGCCAGATATCGTCGCCACGCGCGAAACGGCACTCGATGGGGAAGTGCACGTTGAAACGCTCGAGGGCGATGCATGCGCGGATCTCGGCCAACACGGCGGGGAAGTGTTGCGCGGGAATGTTATATTCCATCTCCTGGAACTTCACGACGCGCGGTGTAGCGAAGAGACGATGGCTGTAGTCCGTCTCCGAGACCGACGCGATGCCCCGTGCCGAGATGCGGCTGACGGTGCGCGAAGTCGGCGGGAACAGCCGGCAACACTCCGAGAGAACCCAGTAAAGGCCATTTTCGAGCACGACTTTGTTGAGCGTGCCCCAAATATTGCCGGGCGACGGCGCGGCATCGGTTTCGTCCATGAACTTGGCCTGAACCCAGGGGGTATAGGGCATCCAGAAGAACTCGAAGTGGCTGTGGGTCCGCTTATAGTCGTCAAGTTTTGCCAAAGTGTCATCCAGGCGTTCGCGGCGGCTGATGAAGCGCAGGCGTCGGGCGGGCACTACCTTGAGCGTGACGGCGGCGATGACGCCCAGCGCGCCGAGCGAGACCTGGGCCGCCTTGAAGACCGCGGGATGCTGTTGCGCGGAACATTCGATCACCTCACCCGCGGCGGTGACGAGCGTGAGTCCGGCCACCTGGGTGGAGAGCGAGCCGTAGCGCACTCCGGTGCCATGGGTGCCGGTGCTGATGGCGCCGGCCAGGCTCTGCACGTCAATGTCGCCGAGGTTCTCCTGCGCCAGTCCACGCGCCAGCAGATCATCGCCCAGGCGCTTGAGCCGCGTCCCGGCCCAGACGCGCACGGTGCCGGCGGCGGGATCGACCGACTCGATGCCCGCCAGGCCGTCCAGCGAGAGCAGCACGTCGTCGGTCTGGACCAGCGGGGTGAACGAGTGACCATCGCCGACGACACGCACCTTCCGCCCGTCGCGGCCGTAGGCGCCGACCAGCTGAACCAGTTGGTCGAGGTCGCGCGGCTTGACGAACGCCCGCGGCGTGCCGTGAACCGAGCCTGACCAGTTGTGCCAGCGCAGCCGCTTGCCGGTGTGTCCACTGTCGCGCATGGATCGCCCCCTCTACAAGAAACACTGTCCGTCGCCGCGATAGGTAGTCACCTCGTCCACGATCTGGCCGTCGCGCACGAGCAACAGGTGGGTAAAGCGCTCGCAGAGCTCGCCGGCCTTGGCGTGGCGCAGGAAGATCGGATCACCCAGGGCGAGGCGCTCGGGTCCGCGATAGTGGATTGGCGTCTGAACCTCGCCGGCGGCTTCGAGGGGATCGAGCCGGGCGCCCGTGGGCAGATAGGGTTGTGGTTGCTTGTCGCGCCCGGCGGCGCCGGAGGCGGTATAGCCGCCGCCCAGACAGGTGTAGATGCCGGCGGCCGGCTGGCGCACGATCTCGACGGCGAAGCCAGCGGCCGGCTGATAGCGGAAGTCGCGATAGTTGTCGAAGAGGCCGGGACTGTAGAACGCTGAGCCGACGGTGATCTCGGTGACGGCTGGCTCAAGCCGGGTGGTGGCGATGCTGCCCGTTCCGCCACCGTTGACAAAGCGCGGCTGCGCGCCACACGCGTGCGCCAGCGCGACCACCTCGGCGCGGCGCGTGGCTGCCAGCTGCGCGGAGCGGCGCTTGAGCTGGCGCACCAGGGCATTCTTGAGACGCTGGCCCGGATAGTGATCGCCCACGCCGGCAATTTGCGCCTCGTAGCCCATGATGCCATCCAGCCAGACCAAGGGTGAGTGGACGATGCGCTCGATGATGGGATGGGCCTGCTCGGCGGAGCGCAGTGGCGAACGCCACACGCCGAAGTGCAGACCGGGCAGCGCCAGGGTCATGTCTATCTCGAGGCTGAGCGGCAGTCGCACGCTGTGTTGCTGGGCGGCCGCCTCGGCCAGTTCGATCTGGGCCAGGCTATCCACCATCAGCGTGATGCGCGCGCCGGCGGCGGTCGCGCGCGCGATGGCGGCGAGGTCGCTGGCCTGCCCGGAGGGATAGCCGATGAGCAGGTCGTCGAAGCCCTGGGCGGCGAGATAGACGGCTTCGCGCGCGGTGAAGCACATGATGCCCTGGAAGCCAGCGGCGGCACCCAGCAGACGGCGCAGCACGGCCACACTGCGCACGGACTTCGACGCGATACGCACGCGTTTATCACCTGCTCGGGCCAGCACGGCGTTGATATTCTGGTCGAGCAGATCGAGGTCGAGGAAGGCGAGCGGCAGCTGGCGACCGGCAAAGATCGAGCGGTAGGCGGCGTAGTCATGCGCCCCGACCAGCACGGGCGCTGGCAGCGAAGCCGTGCGCGCGGAGACGGCGGTCGAGTCGATCGGGATAGGCTGGGGTGCGGCCGAGTGCTGGTCAACCATACTCGTTCCTCCTCGGCGGATCAGGCGCGCGTCGCGGGCTACACGCCGCTCGTCGCCCCCTCGGCCCGCGCGATGATGCTCCCCATCTAAGGGTCGCGGTCGCGGCCCTGTCGCGTGGCGCTGGCGTGTACGCAGTGTGCCACGCGGACGCCGCTGCCTGTCAAGAGCCACAGCCTCCCTGCCGCACTTGCGTAACGCGCCAGCGAAGTGGTTGGATAGAGCCTGGCAGTTTAACAACGCTGCCAGTGGTGTCGCCGGTGCTGGCGCGTGGAACACTGGTGGATTGTGCCTCGTAGGGCATTCCTGGGAGGGTCCCAGCACCGAGACGAGCTAGCGGTTAGGAGCGCACGCATG
>DASYGC010000271.1:0-6660 GCA_036000225.1 Ktedonobacterales bacterium
CTGCTGCCGTTGCTGGCGCTGGGTGCGGGCGTGGCGCTGGATGCCGCCGTGCGGCTGTTATATGCCGGCGTGCGGGCGTATGGCCCTGGCGCGGCGTCGCCCCAGCGACAGAACGGGGTCCAGCTGGCGGACAGCGATTCACGGTCACGCCCCCCTGTGACCCAGCGGACGTACAGCGATGCGCCCCGACGAACCGTGAAATCGGCGCTGGTGTCTATCGGTAAGCTCATGCGCGCGCGGGAGCCGGTTGCTGGACCGGAAGCGAGCGACATGCGGGCCGCGTTGCTGGCGCGGGCGCGTAATCTGCTGGCGGCGCTGGTGGTCTTCGTGGCGGTCGTCTCGCCGCTGGCGATCGCGCTGGCGGTCAGCGTGGGCGGCGTGGCCACCACGCTGGCCACGCCCAACGATGCCTTGCTGGCGACTGACCCGGCGGCGGCCCAGGCGGCGGCGGCCTATGTGCTGGCCCACGAGCGCAGCGGTGACCTCACACTCGGCTCGCCGCAGGTGGTGTGGCCGCTGGACCAGCCCGATGATGCCGCGGGCCAGCCACGACCGCTGTATGCCGCTGATCTGCTCCAGACGCTGGCGTATAGCGGTCAACCGGCGGCGTTCTACCCCGGCGGTCTACCGCGCGCGCGCTGGGCGTTCGCTGTCTCGCTGGATCGCGCGCGCTATGTCATCGTCGACAATCTGCTGCGGCGGTTGGCCGCGCCGGGAGAAGTGGGGAATCTGGCGCCGCTGCTGGCGACGGTCGAGGCCTGGCCGATCGTCTACCAGCGCGGCGAATATACGGTGTACGAGCACCCATCTGGCGCGAGCAGGTGAGCCATCGCCATCACCTGGGCGAGCCCGAGACTCGCGCGCTACTGTTGGCGCATTCGCTCCACCGCGATGTTCATACGAGTTGCTCCATTCGGGAGACGCGCCCAGGTGAACGGTGAACAAGGGCGCCCAAAATGATGCCCAGGAGGAGCATACCCACGAGGACAAGCAAAGAGCCGACGAGATCCGGCTTAAGGGTCATCAGACCAAGAATGCCAACTAGCAGCGTCAAGCGTACGGCCTCCGCAAGCCAGAGCCGCGGGGCCAGCAGCTGGGTACGCAACTCATCGGGAATGGGGCCTGGCGCAGCCGCCCGAGCCATTGCAACCACCCGCTCAATCGTTCGGCCATTCACCGCCGCGCCCATGATGGCAAGCACAATGAAGGTAATCAGGGCCGCCATCACCCAGGGCGTGGTGAATTTCCACGCGAGTATGACCAGGTACACGGCCGGGGCGAGAATGACCAGTGAAATGAACACCAGACTCTTTCCCGCCACATTCGCCACCGACGCCCACTCGCGGACCTGTTCAACCGTCGAGGCCCGTCGCATGCGCACAAACGCTACGACGATCAGGCTCACCGCGACAAAGAGCCCAATCGCGCCGAGGACATGCACGAAGAGGGCAAGGGTATACCACATGGTGCTTTCTCCTTTCAGGATGAACGGGCTGGGCGCTTGTCAAGCAGCCGCACGGGCGCGTCAGCGGAATCCGCTGAGAGCAACAAACCTTCGGGATGCTCGCGCAGCGCTTCGGTGTCCCAGGCCAGTCGTCCTTCACGCATATCCTGGATGAGCGTACGGACCCATGTGAGCTCGCCTTGACGAAGCGCCTGGACATATTCCAATTCCAGGAGTAGCACACGGTGCAGGCGTTGTCCGAGTCCCAACAGGCGTGATTCGATGCCCGCCAGTTCTCCCTCAAGCTCAATGACGCGTGCCTGAAGGGCTCGCGAAGTGGTTTCCGCCGGAAGATAGGCCAGGAAGGAGATCGCCACCGTAAAGAGTGGATACTCTGGCAACGGTTGCGCGAGCAGTTCTCCCAGCCAGCCCACGAAACTGTCGTGTCCGTCGTCGGTGAGTTGGTAGACGGTGCGTTCGGGGCGGTTCCCTTCCCGGCTGGTCTCCAGGGGAAGAATGAGTCGTGCTTTGACTAACCGATCGATCGCGTGATACAGCGTGCGCTGGGTGCTGTGCGCGAAGTCTTTCCTCCGTTCTTGGATCAGCCGCTGAATTTCATACGGGTGCCGCGGTTTTTCCGCGAGCAGCGCCAGGATCGTCAGGCTCAAGGGATCGCGACTCAGGTGAGATCGGTTCATGGCCATCCTCTTTCCGCCAGCAATGCGGTTACGTAGTATACTGCAATAGGCAGTATAGCATAATGCAGTAACATGCTCCAGGAAGACAACAATGGTCACGAGAGCGGAGGGGATCGCAGGCATGGTCACCTGGAAAGCAACTGATCGTATGGTACGAGAGGAGCGACCATATGAGCGGTAGCGCACCACCCGGCCCACAGGCGGAGCCGCTGGATCTCGCGGCGCTGCGCGCGGCACTGGCGCCGCTGACGCTGGGCCGTCCGCTGATCTATCTGCCGGTGGTCGAGTCCACCAACACGCATGCGCTGCGACTGGCACGCTCCGGCGCGGCGGAGGGCACGCTGGTGGTCACTGACGATCAGCCGGGCGGGCGGGGGCGCGTGGGGCGGGTCTGGCAGTCAATGCCGCGCCAGCAGGTGCTGTGCTCGCTGGTGCTGCGGCCGGACTTCCCGCCGCATTTTTTGGTGATGGCGTCGGCGCTGGCGGTGGCAGAAGCCGTTGAGACCGTTACCGGCGTGCGCCCCGACATCAAGTGGCCCAACGATGTGCTGGCCGCCGGACGCAAGCTCTGCGGCATCCTGATCGAGACGGGTAGCACAGCGGCCAACGGGCTGTATGCGGTTGTGGGGATCGGGCTCAACGTCAATGGCAACCTGGGCGATAACCCCGAGCTGGCCCAACGCGCCACCACGCTGGAGCAGCTGGCTGGACATGCGCTACAGCGCGAGGCGGTGGCCGCGCGACTGCTGGCCGGACTGGCGGAACGCTACGCGGAGCTGCAGCGGGGGGGCGAGGCCGCGCGCGCGCGGGTGCGCGCAGCCTGGCGCGCGCGGTTGGTCACGCTGGGCGCTCAGGTGCGCTTGGCGCAGAGCGGACAGGTCGAGGAGGGTGTGGCCGAAGATGTGGATGGCGATGGCGCGCTGCTGCTGCGCCGCGCGGATGGTCAACTGCTCACGGTGACGTGGGGTGACGTGAGCTGAGACGAGGAGCATGCCATCAGCATAGGTGCTCGCTGAGCACCACATACGGATGGGTGCGGTAGGCCCGGTAGAGCACGCCGGAGGCGGCGGCCAGCGCGTCGCGCAGCTTGTCGTGTTGCGGGGGGAAGGTGACCAGCCGTAGCGCCTCCTCGGTGGTAAACCAGCCGACCTCCGGCGTTTCGGCGCTGGGAGTTGGCTCACCCGCGAGGTGCCGGCAGAGAAAGGTGAACATCAGCTTTTCCGGCGCCGCGACGTTCGAGTAGACGCCGACCAGCCGGCCCACCTCCACCGCGCAGCCGCTCTCTTCGGCAATCTCGCGACGGAGCGCCTCGATGAGCTCCTCGCCCCGCTCCACCTGACCACCGGGCGGCTCCCAACCGCGCAGGTGTGTACGGACCAGCAACAGCCGGTCGTTGGCATCAGTGACGACACCCATGACCGCTACGATATGCTGTGGCGGGTGATCGCTCATCGGTCTCCCTGCTCGCGCGGCGTCGTCGCCGCGCCGCCCATCGTCTGTCGCCTTGGGCAGCCACCTGGCCAAAGGCAGCACAGCGGTGCGGTGCTGCTGCTGGTCTGCCGCGCGCATTCGTTCACAATACACTCTACCAGCCACTGTGGCACAGCGGCTCCCAGCGCGAAAACCGCGTCCTGGTACCTTCGCGCGGTGATTATCTGGGTGTATCATAGCGAGGGGCAGCAACGCGAATCGGCGCGGGCAGGACCAGTTGGTATGGGGAAGTGAGCGCGATGGGCGAGGATGGGAGCCGTGGGCCAGGCGGCCAGGATGGACGGCCACCAGGCCCGGCAGGCACGGCAGACGCGACGACTGCGCCAAAACATACCCGGCGCGCGCTACTGGCGGGCCTGGGAGCGGCGGGGCTGGCGGGATTGGGAGCCGCGGGGCTGGGCGCGGCGCGTGTGTTTGGCGTGGGCGCCACCACGACGCGCGCGCTGGGCCATCTGGCGCCCACCCCGACGATGATCCCCACCGCGACACCCGACCTACGGCCAGCCTCGGTGGTGATCACCGGCGATGTGATGCTGGCGCGCACGGTCACCCAGCGCATTCTGGCGACCAGCGACAACTTCCCCTTCGAGCATACCGCGAACTTCCTGCGCGACTTCGATCTGACGGTGGGCAACCTGGAGTGCGTGGTCTCGACGCTGGGGAGTCCCGTCCCCAAGGCGTTCGATCTCGAGGCGACGCCGGCTGGGTTCCAGCGATTGCAGGATGCCGGCTTCTCGCTGGTCTCGGTAGCAAACAACCACAGCGGCGACTACGGCAAGGATGCGTTCGTTGATATGCTCAATCATCTGAAGACGAACACGATCGCGTGGACCGGTGGAGGCCTGAACTATGCCGAGGCGCACCAGGCGAAGATCGTACGGATACGCCAGACGGTGATTGGTTTCCTGGCCTATTGCGGCGTGGAGTACTTCTCCTACGCCGCGACCGCCACCACACCCGGCCATGCCTGGCTGGATCCCAACGCGATGCACGCGGATATCGTGGCGGCGCGCCCGTTGTGCGATTTCCTGATCGTCTTCAATCACTGGGGCCAGGAGTATCAAACGGTGCAGAACCAGGATCAGACCAACCTCGCGCATCTGGCCATTGATAGCGGCGCCGACCTGGTGGTGGGTTGTCACCCGCACGTGATTCAGCCATCGGAGACCTACAACGGCAAGCCCATCATCTACAGCCTGGGCAACTTCGTCTTCGACTACATGACCGATCCACTGACCAGCGCGGGCCATGTGCTCACGCTGCGGATTCAGGGATCGAAACTGCTGGATTGGAAACTGGTCAATATCGAGCTTGGCGACTGGGGCCAGCCGGCGCTGGTGTGAAGCGCGCGGATGGGCCTATGGCAGGGGATGCGGCGGCAACAGCGGCGAGGGATGCTGGGGGAGCAGCGCGCCGAACAGCAGCGGCAGCACGAGGCACAGCGCGCTGAAGCCCAGCGCCCAGAGGGCGCCGGCCGCCCCAGTGCTCGCGCCCGCGCGCTGCCAGGCGCCGACACGCCGCAGCATGCGTACGCACGCGACGGCGTAGACGATGCCGGCCACGATCAGCCCCGCGCTCAACACGATCACGGCGAGCTGCTGCTGGGCGGCGAATCCCTGACCGGCGGTGGCCAGCCGCACCAGCAGCGTCGCCAGCAGCGTGAGGGCGACGAGCACGATCAGGCAGGCGAGCGGGAGCAGCCCGGCCAGCAGTCCCGAGCTGAAGCTGTCGCGAGAAGCGAACCAGCGCCGTGGCTGGAGCGTACTGGTGCTGGTTGCTGGAGATGCGGCTGGTTGCATGAGGGGTACCTCGCTGTCGAAATCCTGTAGCCCAGCGGCGCCACTACGCGGGCGGCGAGTCGGGACCGAGGGCGGCGGTGTAGAAGGCGACGACACGCTGGACGTACTCCACGGGGGCGGTGTTGTAAGTTTGCGCGTGATGGTTGACGCCGGGTACCTGCCACGACTGCACCTGCGCGCCGGGCACGGCGCTGGCTTCCGCGGTGAGCAGGGCCAGATTGCTGGGTGGATTAAAGTCGTCGTGGTCGCCCTGGATGAAGAACATCGGACGTGGGGCAATACGCACCAGCGCATCCGCCGGGCGGACATTGTAGAAGTCGATGCCATAGAGCACACGATCGGCGAACAGGATGCCGGGTGTGAAGGCCGGTGGGAGGCCGCTGCCTTTGGGAATCTCGCGTTCGAGGATCGGCGCCATGTCAGGGTAGGAACTGTCGACGACCAGCGCGCGGATGGCGGGCTCCTGCGCCGCGGCCAGCATGATCGAGACACCACCTTTCGAGACCCCCCAGGCGGCGAGCACGCGCGGACGGCCCAGTTCGGGATAGGGCAGTTCGCCGGCGCGCAGGAAGTCGACCGCGCCGAGCACGTCACGTTGCTCGAAGTAGCCGAGCGAGTTCGGCGCGTCCTGCGATGCGCCCTGCCCACGCGGATCGTAGGCCAGCACGGCGAAGCCATGGCGCGCGAGTTGGACTTCGAGGCCGAGCAGGCCGATGGTGCCATCAGCGCGGTTGCCGCCATTGCCACAGACGACGATGATGGTGCGTTGTACGGTCAGCGTACCATCGGGCAAGACGCCGGGAATGAACCAGCCTTTGAGCTGCAAGCCGTCGATGCGGCTGGGAAAACTCACCTCGTGGTATTGCACGTCCAACATGCCGGGCGTGTTGACCGCCGGTGCGCTCGAGTTCGCGACAACGAGGGTGGCGGCGTAGACCGAGATGCCAGCATACGCGATACCAACCAGGCCTGAGAGGACGAGCAGGACGGCGACCAATCGGCGTGCCCAGCGAGCGCCGGCGCTGACTGGCTGGGACGCGGTTTGCGCGGATGACGGGGATGACGGGGAGGCTGTCATGCGAGTTACCTCCAGTGAGATCACTACTCCTAGGGACACCCAGCCCTCATTGTCGGGCGTCACTCAGATCGGCACACCGTTCAGATGAAGCCTCCAGAGCGCGATGGGCGCTCTGGGTAGCGCCGCGGCGCGCAACATCATTCTGGCGCA
>DASYGC010000272.1:0-2390 GCA_036000225.1 Ktedonobacterales bacterium
GCACGCGCACGCCGATGGGCGGGCGGCTGCTGCGCCGCTGGGTGGGGGAGCCGCTGTTGGATCTGGCGGCGCTGCGCCAGCGACAGGAGGCGGTGGCGACCGCGCTGGCGGATGTGGCGCTGCGCGCCCGCGTGGCGCCCACGTTGAGCCGGGTGGGCGACCTGGAACGGCTGACCAGCCGTGTCGTGCAGCGCATCGCCACACCGCGCGATCTGGTGGCGCTGGCGGCGGGCCTGCGCGCGGCGGACGAAGTGCTGGCGCTGGCGCTGCCCTTGCTGGCCAGCGGACCACCGCACCCCGAAACCGCGGCGCCGCAAACCACCTTTCACACTTCCGACATGGACGACACGCCCGACGTGGCTCTCCCTCCGGCCCCCCCTCCCCGCGCCGTCATTCGTGACCGGTCATTAGAGGAGGGGGTTGGGAGCAGAGGTCCCCTCGCCGACATCGCCGTGCTGATCGAGCGCGCCATCGTCGAGACGCCGCCGCTCACCCTGACCGAGGGCGGTGCGATCCGCGCGGGCCACAGCGCCGAACTGGACGGCATCGTCCACGCGGCGCGCGACGCCCGGCAGTGGGTGGCCAACCTGGAGCGTGGCGAGCGCGAGCGCACCGGCATCCCCAATCTCAAGGTGGGTTTCAACAAGGTGTTTGGCTACTACCTCGAAGTCACCAACTCGCATGCGGCCAAGGTGCCGCCCGAATATATCCGCAAGCAGACGATTACGACCGGCGAGCGCTTCATCACGCCCGACCTGAAGGAGTACGAGGCGCTGATCCTGAACGCGCAAGAAAAGAGTGTCAAGCTCGAGCAGGAACTCTTCGCGCATTTGCGCGCGGCGATCGCCGCCGATCACGCGCCACGCATCGTGCGCGCGGCACGCACGCTGGCGGAGCTGGATGTCGTACTCTCGCTGGCGGAAGTGGCGGCGCGCCAGGGTTACTGCCGCCCCGAGCTGGACGACGGCGACACGCTCCACGTGGTGGCGGCGCGCCATCCCGTGGTGGAGTTGAGCCAGGGCGATGCGCCATTCGTGCCCAACGATATCGAACTGGCCACCCACGACGCGCAGATTCTGCTGTTGACGGGACCAAACATGGCGGGCAAGTCCACCTATCTGCGCCAGGTGGCGCTGATCGTGCTGCTGGCGCAGATCGGCTCGTTTGTCCCCGCCGAAGCCGCGCGCATCGGGCTGGTGGATCGCATCTTCACCCGCATCGGCGCGCAGGACGACCTGGCGACGGGCCAGAGTACCTTCATGGTGGAGATGGTGGAGACGGCGAACATCCTGCACCACGCTACACCACGCAGCCTGGTGGTGCTGGACGAGATCGGCCGGGGTACCAGCACCTACGACGGTCTGGCCATCGCGCGCGCGATCGTCGAGTATTTGCACAACAACCGGCGCTGTGGCGCCAAGACCCTCTTCGCCACGCACTACCACGAACTGGTGGAACTGGCGCGCACGCTGCCCCGCGTGCGTGCGTACAACGTGGCGGTGTCGGAGGACGAAGGGCGCGTGATCTTCCTGCGCAAGATCGTGCCGGGTGGGGCCGACAAGAGCTATGGCATCCACGTGGCGCAGCTGGCGGGCATACCACGGCAGGTGGTGCGCCGCGCCGAGGAGGTGCTCGAAGAGTTGGAGCGCACCGGCGACGCGCGCAGCCGGCGCCGCGCCATGCGCGACATGCGCGAGCCGGTGATGCCTCAGGCGCTGCAACTCACGCTCTTCGCCGCCGAACCCGATCCACTGGTCGAGGAACTGAAGACACTGGCGGTAGACGAACTCACGCCGCTGGAGGCGCTGACGCGGCTGTACGAGCTGCAGCGCAAAGCGCGGGAACAGCGGTAATCACTTGCCGATACAGAATTCCGCGAAGATGCGATCGAGCAGGTCGGCGGTCGCCGTCTCGCCGGTGATCTCGCCCAGCGCGTCGAGCGCCTCACGCAGATCGAGCGCCACGAAGTCCAGCGGAACGAACCCTGCCAGCGCCCCGGCGGCCGCGGTCAGACTAATGGCGGCGCGGCGCAGCGCATCGCGATGGCGCACGCTGGTGACCAGTGGATCGGCGCTGGATGTCTGCCCGCCCAGCACCAGCCCGGCGATGGCCTGCTCCAACGTCGCGATACCACCCACAGCGAGCGTCGAGCTGTGGATGATGGGCGCGCCGGGCCACAGCTCGTGCGCGGCCGCCGCGGCGAAGGCGGCGGGCAGATCGGCCTTGTTCAGCACGAGCAGCAGCGCGCGCTCCGCGTCGCCAGCGTAGGCGGCATCCGCACGCTCCCGTGGCGTCGTGCCATCCCGCTCCGGCGCATCGAGCGCCGCGCCCTGGCCAAAGCCCAACGCGCGCAGATCGCCAGCCGCCGCATGATCGGCAGGCGTCAGCGG
>DASYGC010000273.1:0-7279 GCA_036000225.1 Ktedonobacterales bacterium
CGGGGACCAGAGCGCACACCCGTGCGCGACTACGACCGGGGGTATCCTACTCGTAAGTCGGAGAAGTTGAGATGGAGAGCAAGATCGATGACCGACAACCCAGCCAGGATGCCAATGCGCGTCCTGTTTTTATGCACCCACAACTCGTCGCGTTCGCAGATGGCCGAAGGGCTGCTGCGCGCGCGCGGTGGGCCCGGTTATGCGACCTTCAGCGCGGGCACCCACCCGCGCGCGGTCCATCCGCTGGCAATCCGCGCGCTGGCCGAACTGGGCATTGATATCAGCGCGGCAGCCGGCCACCGCGCCAAGGGCATCGCGGAGTTCGCCGGCCAGCCGCCGATGGATCTGGTGGTGACGGTCTGCGACGAGGCGGCTGAGGCATGCCCTTTCTTCCCCAACGCCCGACACCAGGAGCACTGGGGATTCCCCGATCCGAGCGCCGCCACCGGCACGGAGGACCAGCGGCTGGCGGTCTTCCGCCAGGTGCGCGATGCCATCGCCATGCGCATTGACCAGTTTCTTCAGGATAGACGCCACCCTTGACCTTCCAGCGACTCGAAGGTTTATGCTGGTCTATGGGCGAGGTGTCAGTGGCCACGTATCTGCCTTGCGGCATGGTGTGGAGGACTGCCAGCGCGTTGGCGGACTGCCACCCCGACGATGTTGAAAGCTTTAGCGCGTGCATGGCTATGCGTAGTATCGCGGGTGCGGGCGTGGCCCGCATCCAGGGAGGCATTGATGAAAACGTCTGTTGCGTATGACACGTGTGGTTGTCCGTGCGAGGAGTGCTCGTGCGATTGTCCTGAGTGCCAGGGCTGCTGCTGCTAAGCTATCACCAGCCGCCGCGGTCCGCGTCGGTGCGGACCGCAGCGGCACAACCATGCGCATGTGACATACTGCGCTGGGAGTCTCCCACTTTCAAATCATGACGATCGTTCCCCGCGGTGAAGCAGGCCGAATGGTAAGGTCGCAGCCACCAGCACGCGGGAACATGGAGGAGCAGGTATGGCAATCCTACGCATCGAACACCCCGTCCCCAACTACGAGGCCTGGAAGCAAGCCTTCGACAGTGACCCGGCCGGTCGGAAGCAATCTGGCGTACGCCGCTATCAAATCTTGCGTTCGATGGATGATCCAAATTACGTGCTGATTGATCTCGAGCTGGACACCAAGAGCGAGGCGGAAGCGCTTCTCGCTGCCATGCGCGAGATCTGGGGGCGCGTGCAGGGCACAATCATGTCGAACCCACAGGCACGGATCGTCGAGGTAGTCGAGAACAAAGAGGTTTGATCTCACTGCACAGCGACCAATGGCCGCGCTATGATGTAGCTGTCCGGTTAACTTGTCCGGGCCAATCGATTGGGAGTTCCCCTGGCGTCAGGCCTTTCCCCAGGGGGGCCCAACGATCGCCGCTCGCGCATGGAGAGCCACCGCATGACCATGCATCTGCCACCGGGACCCGAACGCCTGCCGCTGGTGGGCAACATCTTGCAGTTTCGCCGCGATCCGCTGAGCTTCGTAACCGGACTGCATCGCTCGTTTGGCCGCGCCGCCACCTTTCACATGGCCAACGTGCCCATCGTGGCGTTCTTCCGGCCCGAGGCGGTGCGCTACTTCCTGGTGGATCACGCGCGCAACTTCACCAATGGCGAGTTTGCCGCCGAACTGCGCCCGCTGCTGGGCGATGGGTTGCTCACCACCGATGGCGCGGTGCATCGTCGCCAGCGCCGCATGGTGCAGCCCGCCTTCCACAAGAAGCGGGTGGATGGCTACGCCCAGACGATGGTCACGCAGACGCGCGCGCTGCTGGAGGAGTGGCAGCCCGGCGCGGTGGTGGACATGGCGCGCGAAATGCAGCGACTGACGCTGCGCATCGTGGCGCGCGCGCTGTTCGATGTGGACCTGCGCTCGGAGGGCGCGGACCTGGGCGACTATTTCACGACCCTGGCCAAGAATCCCGTGGGGCGCACTTACTCGCTGAACGCGCTGCCGCTCGACCTGCCCTTCACCCCCTACGGGCGCGCCATGCGCGCCCGCGCGGCGCTCGATCGCTGGGTCTACGATCTGATCGCGCGCCGTCGGCGCGATGGGCGGGATACCGGCGACGTGGTCTCGATGCTGCTCGATGCACGGGATGACGCCGGCGGCATGACCGACACCGAGATCCGCGACCAGTCGATGACGCTGCTGGCCGCCGGCCACGAAACCACGGCCAACACGCTGAGCTGGACGCTGTACCTGCTGGCGCGCCACCCCCAGATCCGCGAGCGCCTGCTGGTGGAGTTGCGCGACGTGCTGGGCGCGCGCGAGGCAACGGTGGCGGACCTACCGGCGCTGCCCTATCTGGACCAGGTGGTTAAGGAAGCGATGCGCCTGTATCCGCCGGCGTGGACGCAGGGCCGGCGCGCCATCGAGCCGTTCGAGCTGGAAGGCTATTCGCTGCCAGCCGGGCAACTTGTCCTGTTCAGCCAGTGGGTCATCCATCGCCTCGTCGATGTCTGGGGCGATCCCGCGGTGTTCCGGCCCGAGCGGTTCGCCCCGGAAGCCGAGCGCGGCCTGCCGCCCGGAGCGTACTTCCCGTTTGGCGGCGGCCCGCGTATGTGTATCGGCATGCCCTTCGCCAACCTGGAGGCGCGCCTGGTGCTGGCGACACTCCTGCCGCGCTACGCGCCCAATCTGATGGCCGGCCATGAAGTCGTGCCGCAGCCGCGCATCACGCTACGCATGCGCGATGGTCTCCCGATGACGCTAGATCGCGCATGCGCGCCCCGGCGCACGTGGCCGGGCGCGCCCGCAGCGGCCCATAGCTGAGAGTTCGTGACCGGTCATCAAGGCGGACCGTCGCACGCGGTCACGCCGGTAAACTGGCCGCATGCTACCGCGACTGCCTGGACACCGCGGTGCCTGTGGGTTATACTGAGACTTCACCGCCGCGCTTCGGGTATTGGTCGGTTGCTCTGGTTATCCGAGCGACGGTGGGGAGATCAGCGGGCCCGGTACCTCTCAGTGGCGGGCGGGCACGCCGGGGTCGCGCACCTGGCGACCTGCGGCGGGCGGCAGTGTGGAGGAAGCACGCAACGTGGACGAGCATGCCCGTGAGCATGGCGCGGAGGAAGCGGCAAGAGCGCCTATCCCACCTGAAACGCCGGGTCGGCCCCGCGAGTGGACCAGTCTCCGACCGCTCGCGCCCAACCGCCGCGGGCATTCCCCGCACCGCCGCACCCGCATTGGCCGTGGCGCCGCGTTGACGGGCTTGATGCGGGTGCCGCGCGCGGGAGGACCGGTCGGACCGCTGCTGCCACACCTCGCTCCCGCCGGCTTGCGACACTACACGGTTGCCGATCTGGCCCGCCTGCGCCTGATGGTCAAGCGCTTGGGCACGCGCCCCCTTGCGCGCGGCCTACTGGCCGCACCGCGCGCCTCCGGTGCGCCACGGCCCGAGCCCGCCGAAGACAGCACGGGCCACCAAACACCCACGCGCCCCACGAGCCCCCCTGAGGCGACCGATCCGGCTGGCTTGGCTGGCACGTCCGCCAGTACGCCAGCGGATGCGGAGGGAGCGCACCTGCGCGCGGAACTGGCCAGGCTGCGTGCGCAGGTCGAGACCGAACGGGCGCGCTGGCAAACGGCGATGGATGAGGTCTCGACGCTGGTGCTGGCATGCGATGCGACATTCCATGTGACCTACATCAACCGCGCCTTCCAGCAGGTGCTGGGGCCAGCACCCGATGCCGCCGCGTCACCCGCGGATTGGGTGGCGCACTACGCCTTCCAGCGGCCAGATGGCGCGGCGCCGTTTCCGCCCGAGGCGTTTCCGATCGTGCGCGCGCTCCGCGAACGCCGCTCGGTGCGCGATGTCTTGCTGCTGCGCCAGGCGCCAGATGGCATCGCCCGCCTGACCAGTTGGGATGCCTCGCCGGTCTTCGGCCCGGATGGCGCCGTGCTCGGCTGCGTGGCCATCGGGCGCGATGTGACGGCCGAGCGACGGCGCGTGCAGCGCGAAGCCTGCCTGATGGCAGTGGCGCGTGCCGCAGCCGGCGCGCCGGATCCGGCGGCCTTCGCGGCGCGGGTGCGCCAGGTGCTCGCGGCGCTGGCGACCCACGCCGGGGTGCCGGTTGTCACCGCTAGCTTGCAGCTGCTCGACCGCGAGACCAACTCGCTGCGCCGCACCAGCGTTTTTGGCGTGAACCCCGCCAGCCGGCCGGCGCTCCCGCTGGATGACCCACAGAGCCGCGCCCTCGTGGCGCAATCCCATTACTCCGCTGGCGATGGGCAGGCGCCATTCTGGTACGATCGGGATCAGCGTGAACAGTGGGCCAGCGTCGGCATCCATGCCTGGGCCACAGTGCCGTTGCGCGTGCGCGGCGCCACGCTCGGCGCCCTGAGCATCGGGCTGGGGACGCCGCATGTCTGGGACAGCGCCGAGCGCGCCTGGATCGAAGCCTGCGCCGATGCCGTGGCGCTGGCACATGAGAACGATCACCTCTTCGCCGCCGAGCGCCGCCGCACCGAGGAGCTCGAGGCCGTGGTGCAAGGGGTGGACCTTGGCATCGTCCTGGTGGCGCCCGATGGACGGGTGCTCGTCAGCAATGCCGCCGCGACAGCCCTTGTGGGCCCGCCGCCTGGCACGCACGAAATCCAGCGCATTCCTATCGCGTATGCGGTGCGCGATGCCGCCACGGGCGAGCCAGTTCCGCCCGACCGCACGGTGGTGGCACGCGCGTTGCGCGGTGAAACGGTACGCGATGTCGTCCGGCTGATGCGCGATACCCATCAGCGCGAGCGCGTCATTAACTGTTCCGCGGTGCCGGTGCGCGATGCCAGCGGTCAGGTCGCCGCCGCCATCGTCACCTTTGGGGATGTGACGGTGCGCACACGCCAGCGCGACCTGACCGAGCAACTCTTCGCGCGTCTGGGCATGGCGCTAGAGCCGGCGGAAGAGATGCGCGAGCTGGTGAATGCGCTCGTGGATACCGACGGGATGGCCACCGCGGCGGTCTATACCGCGGCGGCGGATGGGCAGCGCCTCGAACTGCTGGTGGCGCGCAACTATCCGCCTGAGGTGGCCACGCTGGTCGAACGCATTCCCATCGGGGCGCCCTCGATCGCGGCGCTGGCGCTGCGCACCCACCGGCCAGAGATTGTTCAGTCGTGGGATGACGTGCTCGGCGACGAACACGCCCTGACCCGCCAGCTCGCCGAGCAGCTAGGTGCGGGCAGCGGCATTGCCGTTCCGTTGCTGGCGCGTGGGGCGGTGGTGGGGGTACTGGTAGCCACTGCCGCGCAGTCGGGCGCCTTCACCCCCGATGAGGTGAGTCTATTGCTTGGCCTGGCTGGGCGCGCCGGCCTCGCGCTGGTCAACGCGCGCCTGTATCAGACCGCGCGCACCACCGCGGCCCAACTGGACGCCATCATCAATGGCATGGCGGAGGGGGTGTGGGTCTGCGATGCGCATGGCCAGATCACGCTGCTGAATGCCGCGGCAGCCGGCCTGATGAGTCTGCCGCCGGACCAGTTGCCCGCCTCGCTGGACGAGTTCGGCAGCATCAATCAGCCCCACTGGCCCGATGGCCGGCCCATGGCTCTGGAAGACACGCCGCTGCGGCGCGGGCTGCGCGGCGAGGTCTCCACCGAGTTCGAGGCCAACCTGCGCCAGGCCACCACGGGTCAGGAGGTGACGCTGCGCCTGTCGTACGCGCCGCTGCGCGATGAAACGACCGGCGCGATCATCGGCGCCGTCTCCGTGGGCCGCGATATCACCCCGCTACGCGAGCTGGAGCGGTCGCGTCAGGAATTCCTGGCGATCGTCTCACACGAACTGAAAACGCCGCTCACCAGCCTGATGGGGTTCCTGCAGTTGATTCGCCGTCGCCGGGCTCTGGCGGCGCGGATGGCGCCGGACGATGCCGCGCCAGACGACGCCACGCCGGAGGGTGAATCGCTCGTGGCGGCGGCCCACGCGAAAGAAAGCGAGCAGCTGGAACGGATCGACCATCAGGCGCATCGTCTGGACCGCCTGGTGAACGATCTGCTGGATGTCGCGCGCTTGCAGCGCGCACGCGTCGAGTATCGCTGGGCCGTGGTGGACGTCGTCGGGGCGATCGCCGAAGCGGTGGATGAGCAGCGCACGGCGCATCCTACCCGGCAGATAACCTTTGTCGTGCCCGATGAGGCGCTGCTGGGGCGCATCGACGCCGATCGTGTCGGCCAGGTCGTCACCAATTTGCTGACCAATGCGCTCAAATATTCACGCGCCGAGCAGCCCGTGGTGGTCACGGTGGCGGCCGCCACCGATGAGCTGACGGGGGCGCGCGTGGCGCTGGTGCGCGTGCGCGATCGGGGCCAGGGCATCCCCGCCGAGCACCGCGAACATGTCTTCGAGAGCTTCTACCGTGTGCCGGGGATCGAGGTGCAGAGCGGCTCGGGCATTGGACTGGGAGCGGGCCTCTACGTCGCGCGTGAGATCGTCGAACGCCACGGCGGGCACATCGCGGTCGAAGACACGAGTGGACCGGGCGCCACCATCGCCTTCACGCTGCCACTCGGGGATGCGGCGCGCGCGTAGCGCCACCGTCCGCTTACGCGGACCGGCGGCTCCGCCGGCGGCGCGCGGCGAACCACACGGTGGCGCCCGCCAGGATGCCAACCGTCGCCACGGCGGCGCCCGCCAGCAGCAGGCGCCGGTTGCCATCAGCGAGTGGCCGCGCGGCGGGCACTGACCAATGCGTGGCGCAGCTCACCTGGAATCGCTCCAGATCCTGCTGGATCTCGCGCTGACCAGTCTGGCGCAAGTGGTCCAGCGAGCTGCCATCCTGACCCACGGGTGCGTCGTATTCGACGCGCAGCGCGATCTCCGTCTGATCGCCATCCAGTGCGCTCAGCCGCACCGTCATGGCGTGGTGCTCGCCATTGATGCTGTGCCAGGCGACGTGGCGATTGATCTCGCGATCGGTGACCACGGCATCCCATTCGTGGCGCGCGCCCGACCGCTCCGCCACCCAGTGATAGCGATCGGCGCCGATGGGCCGGATTTCCTTGACCTGGCCCATGAATTCGGGGAATCGCGGGAAGTCGGTCCAGCGGCGGTAGACGCGATCGATGGGTGCCGTGACGACCACGCGCTCTTCGAAAACGAGCGGAGTGCCACTGAGTTCGGTTGGATAATGCTGCATAGAAATCCTCCATTACGCTACTCTGCCCCCATCGTAGCAGGAGTACGCGCGAACTCCTATCGGCACTCCGCCCTGAACCAGCAGGGACGTATGTCACAGCATCTATC
>DASYGC010000274.1:0-7830 GCA_036000225.1 Ktedonobacterales bacterium
CCGAAGAACGCTGTCGCCGCATCAATCTTGGCTACGCCGACTATCGCGCCATAGATCCCGAGACCTGGGCCCATCGCGAGGCCGAAGGCCTCCTGCTGGTGCGCCACGCCGGCGAGCAGCTCTACCGCGCCAGCGATCTGGGCAGCGAGCCGGCCTCCAACCACCCACCGCACGCGCCACCGCACTAAAAGGGTATGCGCACGAGGAACGACGCCAGGATGCCTGTGAGAAAGACACCATCGAACACACCCGCGCCGCCGATGCTGAGGATACGCGGCTTGCTCGGGTCAGGCGCCACCTCCGGCCCCATGCGCCACAGACGCTGCGGCCCCACCGCCAGCAGTCCGCCACGGAGCGCTACGGGCAGGTTCAGCAGATCAGCGCCGATGAGCGTGCCCAGCGTTCCGCTGACGTAGGCCGCCGTCGCCACGTTGGCGATGCTGCCGCCTGCGAGCAACTTCACTAGCAGAAACGAGACGACTGCCGCAACAATGGGTGCCACAAAGCCCGGCAGCGTGATGCCCACACCCGGCACTGGGCGCGCGAGTAGCTTGGCGATGATGACCACGATGGCGGTCGTCACCAGCGCCAGCAGGATCGGCGCTCCCGGTTGCACCAGCAGGAACGCCGAGAAGCCCAGCGGCACCAGCGCGCCACCCACATTGATGGCCAGAATCTCCTCCACCACGGCGGGCGGATAGTAGTGGAAGATGGCGACAAACATCCGCATCGCCGGCGACATCCGTGCCATGGCGGGATCGGCCAGCTGGATCTTGCGCCGCGTGATGGGAATGTTGATGGCGCTGCCCACCAGCGAGCCGAAGAGCAGAGCCATCACCGCTGGCCCCGAGAGACCAAACTCCTGGAACACATTGACCGACACGCGGAAGTAGATCAGCGCCAGAATCAAGGGAAGGATCAGTAGCAGCAACATCGCGGGCATCCACGGGTGGTGGCGTGTCGGACTCGCTTGCATCGTACGCTCCTGTTCCTGCCGCCCTGTCTCACAATATCGTCTTGCCCGCCGCCGAGAGAATCAACTCCGCCGCCAGGATCGCGGTCCGGTTGCCAGTATCGAGAATCGGGTTTACCTCCACCACATCGAGCGCGATCAGCTTGCCGCTGGCCGCGAACATCTCCATGGCCAGGTGCGCCTCGCGGTAGGTGATGCCCCCCTGCACCGGCGTGCCCACGCCCGGCGCCTCGGTCGGCTCCACCACATCCACATCGAAGCTGATGTGCATGCCATTGGTGTCCCGCGTGACCAGCGCGATGGCTTCCTCGGTGACGCTGGCCATGCCGCGCTTGTCGATCTCCGGCATGGTGTAGACGCGCACCCCCGCCTCGCGCAGCAACACCTTCTCCGCGTCGTCCACACTGCGCGCGCCGACGATTGCGAGGTGGCGCGGGTCCACATGCGGCGGCGGGCCGCCGACATGCGTCAGGCGGGCGTCGCCCCGACCGGTGAGCGCCGCCAGAATCATCCCATGGATGTTGCCGCTGGGCGTGCTCGCGTGCGTGTTGAAATCGCCATGGGCATCCATCCAGATCAGCCCGATCGGCCCGCGTGCCCGCGCGGACCCGCTGACCGAGCCGAGCGCGATGCTGTGGTCGCCCCCCAGCACCACCGGCAGACTGCCCTCCTCCAGCACCCGTTGCACCCGCTTGGCCAGCCGCGTGCTCACCGCCACAATCGGATCCAGGAACTTGAGATGCTCATCGCCGTGATGGAGCGACTCGGCATCGGGCACCGCAATTGACTCCAGCAGCACCACCGTATGCCCCAGCTCGCGCAGTTTGGCCGTCAGCCCGGTGTAGCGTATCGCGCTGGGTCCCATATCCACACCGCGCCGATCGGCGCCCAAGTCCATCGGCACGCCCAGTAGACTGATATGCATCGCCGTTGCTCACTCTCGTCGCTTGTTCGCGCATGCTTCGCGCCGCGCGCGCCCGCGGCAGCGCGCCCTGGCAGTATAATACCAATGAATGGCGTTGCGCGTCGGCGGCCTTTGCGAAAGCACGCCCTTGGGCGCGGATTCAGCCCAATGCTACGAAGATTGCACCCGGCGGTTCATCAAGAAAACTGGAATTGGCACCGTTCGGCTGGCTTCGGCCCGCTCGTTACCTCAATTTGTAGATTAGCGAAGCGTCTCGTGGAATTCATTCCACAAGCCCGTCTTGCCACCCACGCTCGCCACCGGCGCGGTTCTTGCCCTCGCTACGTAACATTGGGTTTCAACCGCCGGCAACCCGCGGCGCAACAGCCAGTTGCGCCTTCCTACCCCGCGGCACGCCCATCCAGCCGTACCACGCTGCCGCTACGCGCGCTGTCGCGCGCGGCCTCGATGATGGTCAACACGGCCAGGGAGTCGGCGGGATCCACCGGCGGCGGCCCGCCGTGCGCGATGGCATCACGCAACAGCGCATAGTAGGTCTCATAGCTGCCGGGCATGGTCTCCACGCGTCCATCCACCACCAACTCACCCACGCTGGTGGCCACGTGCCCCCAGTGTTCGCGCAGCTCGTGCCCCCACTGTGCGTCTCCCGGGCGCATACCGCTGACCAGGGCATCCTCCTGGGGATCGAGACCGTGCTTCTCATAGACCCCCCGCATGCCTACCACGCGCAGGCGTGGTCCGGGGAAGCGCGGGATTACGCTGGCCCACAGGTGCGCCACCTGCCCACCGGCAAAGCGCAGGGCGATAAAGCTGTCGTCGTCCACTGCCGCGCCCTCCCGCCGCGCATCGGCTTCGGCGTAGACCGTGATGGGGTGCCCGAAGAGCACACGCACCTGGTCAATCAGATGCGCGCCCAGGTCGAACAGCAACCCACCGGCCTCCTCCGGGTCGGAGCGCTCGCGCCAGGCTCCGGCCTTCGGCGTGGGGCGAAAACGCTCGAAGCGGCTCTCAATACGCACCACCGGTCCCAGCACCTGCTCGTCGATCAGCCGGCGCACGGTGAGAAAATCGTTGTCCCAGCGCCGATTCTGAAAGACCGTCAGCAGCTTGCCCGTGCGCCGCGCCGCATCGAGCAGCCGTGCCCCCTCCACGCTCGAAGGCGCCAGCGGCTTGTCAATGACGACCGGCAAACCGGCTTCGAGCGCGGCGATACCCAGTGCCACATGCGCGCGGTTAGGCGCCGCGTTGACTACCAGGTCGATTTGCGACGCCGCAGCGAGCAGTGCCTCGGCGGTCGAGTGAATCGTCGCCGCCGGGAAATCGCGCCGGGCACGCGCCTGCCGTTCGGCATCGCCCGTCACGATGGCGGCGACGGTCATCCCTGGCGTCGCGGCAATTAGCGGCGCATGGAAGACCGCACCCGCCAGCCCATAGCCGATGATGCCCACGCGCAGTACGGCGGAATCCGTCATCGCTATACTCCTATCGATACCCCGTCTGGCTGCGTCGCCGCAGCAGCGCGTCGGCCAGCACCGCGAGCAACAGCACGGCGCCTTCCACCATCTCCTCCACCGCGATTGGCTGATTTAGCAGAGCCAATCCATTGATCAGGCTGCCCACGATGAGCGAGCCTAACACGACGGCCCATACCGAGCCGCGTCCGCCAAACAGGCTGACGCCGCCGACCACCGCCCCCGCGATGGCATTCAACAGCAGCGTCTGATCCACCTGCGCGGGCGCCGAAAACTCGCGCGAAGCCTCGAGGATGCCCGCCAGCGCGGCCAGTCCCGAACACAACGTGAAGAGCGCGATTTTGAGGCCCACGACGCGGATACCCGCCCGGCGTGCCGCCTCGACATTGCCGCCGACCGCATAGACATGCCGGCCAAATGCCGTGCGGGTCAAGATGAGCCAGAACACGATAATCAGCCCGACCAGGACCACCGTAGTGAGCGGGACACCGCCCGAGGCCGGCGATTCGAACAGGACCACCGCGGCAATCACCACCACCGTGGCAATCACCAATTGCACCGCGATCTGGCCCACCGGCTTGACGGCCAGGTGGCGTCGCTGGCGCGCGACATAATCCACAATCACACTCGCCATATAGACAACCAGGGCCAGGATCGGTAGGCCGATACCCAGATAATCCGGCAGATTGGTCACCGCGATAGCGTCAATGGTGTTGTTGGAGATCGGCAGTGTGGTCTGCGGATTCAGAATCTGGCTGACCGCACCCTGATAGGCGATCAGGCCCGCCAGCGTCACGATGAACGACGGCATGCGCAGCACCGCCACGAAGATGCCATTGGCGAACCCAATAATCAGACCGGCCGCCAGCCCACCCAGTATCGCCGGGATCGCTGGCCAGCCATGCCGTTGCGCTAGGATGCCCATGATCGCGCCACAAAAGGTGGCAACTGCCGCGAGCGACAGATCGATCTCGCCAATGAGCAGTACCAGCACCGCTCCCAGCGACACCACCCCAATGGTGATGATCTGGCCGGCCAGATTCGAGAGGTTCACCGCGCTCAAGAAGAGGCCTTTGGTCGCCACCTGGAAGAAAATCGCGATCACGATCAGCGCGATCAGCACCGGAAGCGCGCCCAGATCGCCACGGATGAACTGACCCAGGGAGAATCTCTCGCTCGCGGGCGAGGCGGGCGGCATGGGGCTCGCCACCGCACCCGTGGCACTCACGACGGCAGCAGCGGTTGGGTCGTGACCAGTTTTGGTTTCCTCGCTCATGTGCCTGCCCCCTCTCGCTCAACGGTGCCAGGCGCATCGCTTGCGCTGGATTCGTCGCCCAATAGCTCGCCGAATTCCGCTCCGGTGATGGCCGACACCACCTGTTCCGGTGTCGTATTGCGCACGTCGTACGAACCGGCGCGCTTGCCCAGCCGCAACACGATCACGCGGTCCACCACCTCGAACACGTCGGCCAGGTTGTGCGAGATCACCACCACCGCCAGCCCGCGCTCGCGCAGGCGGCGAATCAAGTTGAGCACCTGGCGCGTCTGCGCCACACCCAACGCCGCCGTCGGCTCATCGAGCAGCACCACTTTGGGCTTGCGCAGGATCGTCTTGGCCACCGCGATCGACTGGCGCTGGCCGCCCGAGAGCGCCGCCACCGGCGTGCGCACCGATTTGAGGGTCGTCACCTGCAGTTGTGCCAGCACCTCGAGCGTGCGTGCTTCCATCTCGTTCTCGTCGAGCACACCGCCCACCCCAGGGATGCGTGGCGCCAGATCTTCGCGGCCCAGATACAGGTTGGAGACCACGTCCAGGTTATCGCACAGCGCCAGGTCCTGATAGACCGTCTCGATACCCAGCCGCGTCGCATCGTTGGGAGTCGCAATCTGGACCGGCCTGCCCTCCATGAAGATCTGCCCCGAGTCGGCGGGGTTCACCCCCGCCATCACCTTGATCAGCGTCGACTTGCCGGCGCCGTTGTCGCCCACCAGGCCGACCACCTCCTGGTCAAAGACTTCGAAGTCGACATCGGTCAGCGCCTTGACGGCCCCAAATGACTTGTTGATGCCGGTCAACCGCAGGCGCGGTTCTCCGGCCCGTGCTGGTCCGCTGGCGGCTGGCCCACCCTCGCCAGGCACCGGCGTTGTGCTTTCAGCCACAGGCTCCTCCACTCTCCAGGGCGCGATCATGAACAGGCGGAGCAGGACACCGCGGCGCACCCTGGCCGCGGGTGCGGCAACCGTCTCGCACACTTGGTGATACCACGGCAGCGCGTCAGCGTGAGACGCGCCTGATAGCAAACGGGGCAGCGGCGTGCCGCTACCCCACTAAGCATCGAACGGCTGGCGGAGGGCAGCGTGGGCTCGCGCCCGCGCCGCTCCCGCCAGGGCCACTTCGTATGACTAACAGACCCCGCCCGCGCCCGCGGGCACCCCCTGACAGACATCGGCCTTCTTGACGAAGCCATCGGCGATGACCGTGGATGCCACGTTGCTGATATCCACCTCGACCACCGCGTTGAGCACGGACGGCACCTGTGCGCTGCCGTTCGGGTTCTTGACCTTGGCGCTGGCAATGGACGACGTATCCGTGCCATTGCTGATCGCCGCGACCAGCTTGCCCACCGAATCGGCCAGCTTCGCGATCGGCTTGTAGACCGTCATGCTCTGGTCGCCCAGCAGGATGTTGCGGATGCCGGCGGCTTCCGCGTCCTGCCCGGTCACCAGCACCTTGCCATTGAGTCCCTTGGCCTTGAGCGCCGCGATGACCGTATTGGCCATGCCGTCGTTCATCACGTAGGCAATCTGCACATCGTTGTGCTGCGCCGTCAGTGCGGCTTCCATCTCGGTCTGCGCCGTGGCGTTGCTCCACCCAGGGGTGAACTGCTCGTACACTTTCTTCAGCGTGCCTGCCGAGACCAGCGGGTCGAGAATCGAGTGCGCGCCGCTACCGAACAGGTGCGCGTTGTTGTCGGTGTCGGAGCCGTCGATCATCACCAGATTTTCGTGACCCGCCGTCACATACTTGGAAAGGTGGTCCTTGATGTAGTTGCCCTGGGCCACGCCAACGGCGAAGCCATCGAACGACGCGTAGTAGTTCAGATTGTCGTTGTAGATCAAGCGGTCGTAGGAGATGACCGGAACCTGCTTGGACTTGGCATTGGCGACGATGGCTGAGGCAGCCGTGCTGTCCACCGGGGCGACCACCAGAATGCAGGCCCCCGCCGTAAGCGCCGCCTGGGCCTGTGTCTGCTGGGTAGCGGCACTGCCCTGAGCGTTGGGCGCGTCTACCGTGGCGCCTGGCAGATACTTCTTGATGGCAGCCTCGACATCGGGATGATCTGCCGCCTCCCAGCGGGCCGCCGTCGCGCTCTCAGGCAGCAGGAAGGCAATGTGCTTGCAGCCCTTGCCGTTGACAATCGCTCCCCCACCGCTGCCGCCGCCGCAAGCCGCCAGCAAGAGGGACGCTCCCACCAGAGCGCCCATCGCCAGCCGTGTACGAGTCGAAACCATTGCGTAGCTCTCCGTTTCCTGATGATGAAACACCGCAACATTCCAGGGACGATTCAATCTCAGCAGCATTCCTCCTTCCGCTCCATCGCGCTGGTGGCGCCCTCAATGTCGCACCAGTGGCCCTTCCGGCAACCCGCTGTCATAGCGCCTTCCACCGCATCGTTATGATGAGTACGTCCTCCACGAGCAACATATCGCGCGCTGGCAGGTAGAATGGCGCACAGCCATGACCACATCGCGCCGCGCACGCGGTCTCCGCTGGAGCCCTCACGGCGGCCGCTCGATCCGGCTCGCGGACGGCGGATCACGCGCCGCGCGCGCGGCGCGTGGCCCAGGGGCCGATCCTGGGCTGGCTCCGTTCTCTGGCCGCGGCACGTCAGCTGGCGTACCACGGCGCAGTGCGGTTTGGCGCGTGCTGAGCGCGCCGCTGACCTCGAACGCGGCATCCGTCACCATGGCCACACCGCCGAAGGCGATGGCATTCTCGCGCAACTCGCCCACGACGATGCGCACATGCTGCGAGGCAACCGCCAGGCTGCGCGCGGCAACCGCGCGCCGGATGGGATCCAGCAGCCGATCGCCTGCCCGCGCCACGCCCCCATCCACCAGAATCAGCGAGGGATTCGTGAGGTTCACCAATCCCGCGAGCGCCACCCCCACGTGCTTGCCCGCGCGTTCGAGTGCGGCCTGGCTGGCGGGATCACCCCGCTGCGCTGCCCGCACCACCTCCGCGATGTCCAGGGGCGCCGGCGCGCTTGGCGACGCACTGCCCGCGAGCGCGTCGGCGACAATGGCGTCGGCGCTGGCCACCGCCTCCAGACAACCACGGTTGCCACACGCGCACAGCGGTCCCTGCTCATCCATCGTCATGTGGCCGATCTCGCCCGCGCTGCCCCGGCTTCCACGATAGACCTGCCCGCCAATGACCAGCGCCCCGCCGATGCCGG
>DASYGC010000275.1:0-2223 GCA_036000225.1 Ktedonobacterales bacterium
CGGCCAACCGCTGCGCGCCCCGGCGGAAGATGCCTTCCAGACGATGCTGGCCCTGCTCTGTGTCATCGTGGCGGGAGTGGCGGGCGCGCTCCTCGTCAGCCGCGGGCGGGCGCGCGCGCACAGCGCCACCGCACTGGTGGGCATTTATCTCTGCCTGGTAGGGTTGATCGCCCTATCACTGGAGCTGCCAGCTTTCATGGGCCTGCTTGGCGTCACCTGGTTTCCTGGCAGTTTGCTCTCGGTGAGTGTGGTGCAGGTGCTGGCTGGCGTGGTCGCCGTCGTCAGTGCCGTTTGGTATGTCGCGCGACGCTGGGCGGGCAAAGATGCGCTGGCACCGCTGGCGGCCAGTGTCATCCTGCTGGCCGGTATCGAGGCCGTCGCGGGGCTGACCAACGTGGTATTGCCGGGGCTCGCGACGCTCGGCGACTATTCGTTGGTCGCGACCACGATCCTCTTCCTGCTCGGCGTCTCCTGGGATGTCTGGACCTCGGGCGACACGACCAACGGCAACAGTCGCGCGTTTCCGCGTAGCATACGGCTGCTGCTCTACTTCGGCTACACGGTCTTTGCCGCCTCCACCCTGCTCTACACGAGCGCCGAGCGGATCGTACCCACCGGCAAGCCGCTTGTGGCCAACGTCCCCACCGGCGAGTTGGGTCTCGTCGCGCTGGGCCTGCCCTTCGTGGCGCTGGAGTACGCCTTGCGTCTTGGCCGCTGGCGTGGCGCCACGGCGCCAGTGGCGGATCGCGTGCCCACCACGACGACACGCTTTACTGTCGCGCGGGGGGTGGCGGGGGGAGCGGCGATCTGCGGCACCCTGGCGCTGGTCGCCGTGGTGCTGCTCACCACGCTGGACATCATCCCGCGGGTGCTGGTGCATCCCACAACGGGGGTCTACACGACGATCACGCCGGGGTCCACCTGCGATCGCGGTGGCGCGCTCTGGCAGGAACTCGGCACACTCACCCTCGATTGCGCGGGCCAGCAGACGCATGCTCTGCTCCCTGGCCATGGCCAGGGAGAACTGGTCTTCACCCTGCCCAATGCCGCGCCGCTCGCCCCGAGCTTCCGCATCAGCCTGCGCATCGGCTTCAGCCAACTCGCGCATGGCTGTGCGGGGCTCTACACCAGCAGCGCGGATCACCAGATTACCCTGAGCGAGGTATGCACCGATGGCGCCTTTGTGATCGTCAGCGCCAATCGGGCAATCGCGCCGGTCACTGGTATCGTGGTAACCAAGTCGAGCTATACCCTCGGACTGACCATCGCTGGTTCGTCGCTGAGCCTGGCGGTTGACGGTGCCACGCGTGCGCATTTCTCGCTCGGCGCCGGAATGATGCTCGCGCAGACCGGCATCGCCGTCGTGAACCAGAGCGACGCGCCCGGCGCCGCCCTGCTGAGCGATTTTACCTACACGCCTCAGCCATGAGCAAGCGTTGCGCGTGGACGCGCAACCAAATCAGGGCGTAGGCATTCACCCGCCCAGGGTGCGCACGATATCCGCGTGATGCCCCCTGGCGTGGCCGATCAGCACGCGTTTGATGACCTGCTCCGCCGTTAGCGTGTAGCCATCGAACAACGGCATGGTGCCTGTGCGGTCCAACTGCTCGTCGCTAAACCCGCGCACCATGCTGGCCGCCGCCGCCCCACCCGAACGCAGCAGCGCAAGCGTGTCGTCGCGCGTGGGACTAGCGAAGCGCGTGGCATGTTTCGCGTTGATCTCATCGATCTTCGCGTGAGTCAGCTCGGGCAGCGTCTGCTCGGTCGCCACCGTCTCCACCCAGCCGCAGACTACCTTGTACGCCGCGGCAACGTGGTGGGCGACCACGGCGACGGGACGCTGCTCGCCGGCGCAGATCATCTGCCACTGGCTGTCCGAGCAGCCTTCCACCGTGGCAATCATCCCGTCATTCTCGGCCTCGAAGCGGCTGGCCAGGGCCCCGGCACGCTCGCTCATGTCGTGGTTCCTTTCTCGCTGTTACCCGAAGATTCCAACAACCTTGCCGACAATGCTCTCCAGCGTCACCGGCCCAGATTCCCGGGAGTCGGCGCTGTTCAGGCGATTGTCACCCATGACGAAATACCGATCGGCGCCAATGTTGAGGCAAGGAACTATAATCGGACTTGCTTCATTGCCTCCCGCGACATAAGGTTCGTGCAACTGGCTGCCGTTGAGCGTCACGGCGGTGGCTGAAACGCAGATCGTGTCTCCAGAGATTGCAA
>DASYGC010000276.1:0-4695 GCA_036000225.1 Ktedonobacterales bacterium
GAAATCACGACTGGATGTGGCACACGCCCGATCTATTTCCTGCGCACCGCGCTGGTGCTCTGGCTGGTGGATGCGGCGCTTTTCTTCGCCAACGACTATTTCAACCCGGGGCTCGTCGCCTCGGCACACTTCTGCGCGCAGAGCCAGCCACATATCCAGCGGTGGACGAATGCGCTGGCGACGTTGCTCCACTATCTGTATCTCGCGATAACCACGCTGACTTCGCTCGGCTCTGATTCGTCGCTCGCCGCGTATTGCGGTGGCACATTCGCTCAAGCGCTGCTGAGCCTGAGCACGGTCTGCGGATACTTCATGCTTGGCCTGCTGAGCGCGCTGCTCTACACTCAGCTCACGCAGCGCAACTGAGGTCAACTATTGGTCGAGGAACGCCGCGCTCCCAGGTCACGCGTGCCGCTGAACGCTCGGCCACAGCGCCACCCGTACTCCCCGGTACAGCAGACCCACCGCCAGCACCCCCAACCCCGCCGCCCAGTCCACCGGCGCCAGCGAAAACGCCAGCGCCAGGCAGCACAGCAGCCCGCCCAGTGCCAGCGCACGCGGATAGCGGCGCCGTTCCGGCGCCAGGCGCAGCCCGGCATAGTTGGTCAGCGCGTAGTAGAGCAGCGTGGCAAAGCTGCTCACCGCCACCTGCGTCCCGAACGGCACCGCCACCGCCAGCCCCGCCGCCACCACGCCCGTCAGGATCACCGCCGTCACGGGGTTGGCTCGCGCCGTCAGCCGCATCAGCGGCGCCGGCAGATCGCCGCCGCGCGCCATTGCGAACACCACACGCGAGACCCCCAGCGAATCGGAAAGATCCTCGTTAAAGGTCGTGACGAGCGCGCCCGCCGTCACAATCACCAGCCCCAGACCGCTGCCCGTCGCCAGCATCGCCGCCGCCAGTGGTGAGGCCGAGCGCGCCGTGGCGCTTGGCCCGAGGATGCCCACCACCACCAGCGAAACTCCTACATACAGCAGGATGGCCGTGGAGAGCGCCGAAAGGATGGCGCGCGGGATCGAACGCACCGGATCACGCACCTCTTCGACGAGCGTGGCGATGCGGGCATAGCCGGTGTAGGCGAAGAACAACAGGCCCGCCGCGCGCAACACACCGCCCACTCCGCCGGGAGCGAATGGCCGCAAGTTGGCCACGCGCACGCCACGCGCGCCCAGCGCGATCACCATGACCAGCGCCAGCACCTCCAGCACGACGATCACATTGGTGATGCCCACCGAGCGCTTGATGCCCAACGCGTTGATTGTCGTGACGGCGCCCAGCGCCGCGATCGCGCCCAACGCGACCGGCAGCGCGGGCAGCAAGGCGTGCAGGTAGCCGGCGAACGCCTGCGCGATCGCGGCCACGCCCGCCGTATTGGCGGTGATGAACATCCAGCCCGAGGCGAAGCCCCACCACGGCCCCAGCACGCGGTTGCCGAATTCGTAGGTGCCCCCCGCGCGCGGATAGGCCGCGGCGAGCTGCGCCGCGCTGGTGGCGTTGAGTCCCGCGACCCCGCCCGCCAGCATCAGCGCCACCACCACCGATCCGCCGGTGATGCCCACGGCGGGTGCGATGGCGGCGAAGATGCCGGCGCCCAGGATCGCCGCCAACCCAGCCGAGGCGGCATCCCACGTGCTCAGGTGCGGGATCAGCCGCGGCTCGGCCGCGCCGCTGGTCTGGGCGGCCCCCGTGCCAGGTGGCGTCGTCATGGCTCGCTCTCCTCTACCGCGGCACGGTCGGCCAACCGCTCGGCCCGCTGACCAATGTGCCAGCGCACGGTGCGGAGTCAGGGGGGCGCTTCACTCGAACACGGCGAGCACCGCCAACGTCTGGCGGTGCGCCAGTACGGTCAGGCGGGCGGCGCTGGTGACATCCGCCATTCGCAGACGTAGCGCGGGTTGCCCAGCGCACTCCACCAGCAACTCCGGCTCACTGATCCAGTGCGGATGATCCGCCATGAAACGCCGCGTCAACGGATGCGACCAATACACCAGATCGCTGGCCGCGAACACATCTCCCTGCGCGTGCGCGTCGCCGTGACAGCGCGGGCACCCCCACCACAGCCAGAACTGGGAGGGATGCCGCGCCACGCCAGGCAGCTCCAGCGCGCCAGGTTTTTCGCCATGGTGCTCCGCCGGGGCCGCATCCACCAGTTTGACGGATGCCGGTCCCCCACAGGACGGGCAGATGGGCGCTGCCGCGCGCAGCGCGCCCAGGAGGCGCTGGGTGATGCCATCCATGGTGCGCTTCCACGCCGGACGGAACGACGTCAGCCCAGCGAGCTCGACCAGTCCCTTGCTATGCACGTTGCTGCTGTGGACATCACTCAGGCCGTACTGGCGGTCGCACTCCGGGCATTGCATGTGCAAATTGGTGCCGCCATCCGCCTGCGGCAGCAAGACCCCCAGCAGCCGGCGCCGGCCACACAACGTACACCACAGCCGCGTCTCGCGCCATCCTCCCGCGCTTTCCTGGTCCACGGTCAATCCGAGCGCCTCCGCATCATCGCGCAAGGGACCATTGAGCAACTCGCGCAACCGCTGGCGCGCGCGGTGCAGGCGCGCCTCCAGCGCGCTGATCGAGAGGCCCAGGCGTTGGGCGACCTCGCGTTGTGGCAGTTCGATCAGGTAACACAGCTCCACCACCTCGCGGGCGCTGCGCGAGAGCGAGCCAAGCGCCCGGTCGAGCAGCAGCGCCAGATCCTGACGGCTGAGCGCCTCGGCTGGATCGAGGACCGCTAGATCGGGCAGGCGGTTCAGCAACGCCCCCTCCGCCTCACCGCGCGCGCCATCCGCGTCGGGGGCGGACGCCAGCCGGTGCCGCTGCTCGCTGAAGTGCTTGCGCGCGTGGCGGCGACAGACATTGCGGCACACCTCGTCGAGCCAGAGCGGGAACCCGTCTGGCGTCTGCACGCGATCCTGGTGCTTCCACGCTTCGAGCAGCGTTTCTTGCACCACATCCTCGATCGCGTCGGGCGCGACGCCGCGCAGCTGCGCCAGACGTGCCAGGCGCGGGCGCGCCGTCATCAACCAGCGCTCGGGGTCGCGCGGGTCGAGTCCGCGCGCATTGCCAGGAAGTCTCTCCTCCGCGGCATTCTCATCTCTGCTGGCTGCGTCTGTGTGGAGCATCGCGGTTGCCTCCCTTTCGCTATCCTATCACAGCGAGCCGCGCATTCCTTGCGCACTTTTTCGCCGATCGTCGCTCTGTCACACTTCAGTTTCACCGGGTACGACTGCCTGTATCTCAGCGACCCATTCCGCCCCCACACACAAAAATCCGCGCAAGGTCGCGCGCGGATGGCGCGATGGGGCAGGGATAACGGGTGGTCAGGGTGTTCCTGGCGCCCGCCTACCACTCGGATGTCCGAGCGGTGAGAGCACCAGCAGGAGCCCATACCATGGAGCGCTGCCTCTTTTGCGATATCCAATGCGGCCTGATTCCCGTCGTGGGTGGCCCCATCTACGCGGATGATTTGGTCTACGCCTATCACGCGTCCTCAGTTGATGGGCCGACTTATCTCGGCCATCTGCTGCTCGTGACGCGGCGACATGCCGCCGACTTCGCGGACCTGACCGCCGCCGAGGCCCAGGCCGTCGGCCTGCTGATCGCTCGTCTGAGCGCCGCGCTCAAGGCGTGCGCCGGCGCGGAGAAGGTCTACGCGGTCTTCTACGGCGAGGTAACCCCGCACCTGCACATCCACCTCACCGCGCGCTATCCCCAGATGCCCGATGCCTACTTGCGCTGGCACATCGAAGATTGGCCAGACGCGCCCAGCGGCGACGCGGACGCCATCGCCGCGCTCTGCCAGCGGCTGCGTGACGCGTTGGGCATGGTTGCTGGTACCGACACGGGCGGTACGGGCGGTAGCATCACACCTGCGGGCAGCGCGGCGCCACGCGACAGTGCTCGGCGGCCATGATCGCCTGCATCTGTGCCACAGCATCGTCGAGCTGGCCCTGGCGATTCATGATGACGTACTCGTAGCGGGGCAGTTCGGCCATCTCGCGTTCGGCGTTCAGCAGGCGCAGCGCCCGCTGTTCCACCGTGTCATAGGTGCGCCGGCTCATGCGCTCCACCAGCTCATCCAGCGATTCCGAGACGAGGAAGACCGAGACCGCGCCCGTCGTGCGCTCGCGGATCGTCTGCGCACCCTGTGGATCGATGGTGAGGATCACGTCGGCGCCCGCCGCCAGCTGCGCGCGCACCGGCGAGGCCGGCACGCCGTACCAATTGCCGTGCACCTCAGCGTGCTCCAGCAGCTCGCCGGTCTGGATCATCTCGTGAAACTGCTCGGCCGTGCGGAAATGGTAGTGCACGCCGTCCCGCTCGCCCGGCCGTGGACGCCGCGTGGTGGCCGTCACCACCACGTGCCCTTTCCAGCCGCGCCTGACCAGCGCCTGGGTGATGGTCGTCTTGCCGACTCCCGATGGCCCTGACAGCACGATCAGCAACGGGCACCGGCGCACCACCCCCAGCATCTCACTGGATCGAGTGCCGCTCTGACTTCCAGAGTCGCCCGCTGGCATGCCGTCCTCCCGCCCCATCGCGCATCACGTCGCGTGACGCGGCACCCGCGTCAGGTGATCCTATTTGGAGCATGATAGCACGAACCGGAGGTTG
Source organism: Ktedonobacterales bacterium (assembly GCA_036000225.1). Classification (GTDB taxonomy): domain Bacteria; phylum Chloroflexota; class Ktedonobacteria; order Ktedonobacterales; family JADMIN01; genus DASYGC01. The sequence goes on from DASYGC010000276.1 coordinate 4,619, forward strand.
TTGGCATGGCGCGCCGCCCAAGCCGCCGCACCCTGTGCCATGCTGCTATCTACACGAGAACACTGGAGAAGGAGGCC
>DASYGC010000277.1:0-5237 GCA_036000225.1 Ktedonobacterales bacterium
CCTGAGTTGGCCGCGCGGGCGGCCGAGCGCGCGGTGGCCGGCGCCCAGCCGCTGACCCACAACGCCTATAAGCTCACGCTGGCGCGCGAACTGGCCGCGCGTGCGCTGCTCCAAGCGGTGGATGGCTAGCGCGTCTTGATCACCAGCCCAATCTGTTCCAGCGAGGCGCGCATCGGCATCACCGCGCTGGCGATCAACTGCTGCACGCGCTGCTCGCCCAGCAGTTCCGCGCAGTGGGTCTCGAAGCGCGTAATCAAGTCGGCGATAGCCTCGATCACCGCGTAGCGATTGAGTTGCGTGGTGAACCCCGCTTCGCGCGCGCGCAGCCAGCCACTGGAATCCATCTCCAGCCCGGCCAGGCAAGCATTGCGTCGCGCGCCATCGGCCAGCGCTTGACGGAACACGCCATCAACCATCTGCACGCCCAGCAACTGGCCCATTTGCTCGGTGATCTGCCGCACGGCCAGGGCCAGCAAGTGCCACTGCGGCTCGCTCAAATGGTCGCCCTGGTCTGTACTGGCGGCATCCAGTGTACCGGTGGGACCACCACGGCTGGGCGCGCCGCTCGCTAAGTCGCTCACCGGCGACACGAGTGGGGGCAGCCCCGCCGCGCCAGATCCCATGGCCGCCAGGTCGGGCAGGATCTGCGCCCGCTGGATCGCGCTGGCCGCGCTCGGCGCGAGCGAAGGCGGAGCGGGGCGCACCACCCCACGCGCCTCCAGTTCGGTCAGCGCCTGGTTCAGTGCCGCATCGAGCGCTTCAGGCGGTGCCGCGGCTGGCGGTGGTGCGCTCACCGCATCCACCCGCACCGCTCCGTGGTACCACGTCCCCAGGTCGCGCAGCACGGTGGCGGGGGTGCCGGTGTGACCCTCGACGTGGAGCAGGTGCCCGTCACCAAAATACAGATGGATCAGGCCCAGTCGGTCCGCATTGCGCACGACCAGCCGCGCCGCTTGTCGCTGGGCGCGCAGCGTGGCGACCAGACTGGCGAGTTCGCTCAGATGGTGAGTGCGCTCCATCAGGTTGATCCTTCTCGCGGTCCGGTCCGGCTGGCGCGCGCCAGCCGTCGCTGGCTCCGCCGGCCAGCCCTGACCGGGCTAATTACTGATTGGCTGGCGCTGGGGTAGAAGCCGCATCATGCTCCGCGGCCGGTCGTACCGTGGCGCCACACCAGGGACAGAAGGTATCGGCCGCCGCCACCGGGTGTCCATTGGCGCACAGGTGCATGGGCACGGCTGGCCATGCCTGGCCAAACTCTCCCGCTGGCCCCCCAGCCGGGGCGAACGCCGGCGGCGCATAGCCCGGCGCGCCGATCGCGCCGCTCGGCACACCGTTGCCCCCCCGACCGAACACGCCCGTCGCCATCCCAGGCCGGCTCTGGCCGGGCATGCCCTGGCCGGGCGGAATGGTGCCAGCACCGAACTGGGGTGGATAGGGGTAGGACGGGTATGGCATCGGTGGTTGTGGCAACAGCGTTGGCGGCAACGCTGGGTAGGACAGCAGGGGCTGGCCCGGCATGGGCTGTACCGGATAGCCGGGAGCGGGCAGGTAGGGCGTCATGCCTACCATGCCCGTCATGCGTGCAGTGGCCACGGCGGGCGCGGGCTTGCGTCGCGAGCGCACCAGCAACCACAGGCCCACGCCCAGTCCCGCCAGCAGCACGAGCACCCCGGCCGCGCCCAGCAGCGCCGCCAGCGGCAACGCGGGCGCGCCGCTGGAGCGCGACGGCACGCTCTCCGTCGCCGCCGCCGCCTGGGCATAGGTCAGATACGGCGTCAACGCCTGAAATTGCGGGTAGCGGTTCGCCAGCGTCGCCATCTCACGCGCGGCGGCTTTCCAGTGGCCGGCGTAGGTCGCGGCGTAGTCGCTGAACGCCTTGGTCCAGAGTTGCTCGAACGGACCCGGCGCCACATCAATGCTCTGGCCACTCAGCAGATTCAGCGCGCTATCGCTCGTCCGCAGGAAGGTGGTATCGCCCAGGGCATCGGCGATGCCGCCGAAGCTCACCACGCCCACGATATGCCCGGCCGAGTCCAGCACTGGCGCGCCGCTATCCCCATGCTCCACATTGCCACCCACCTGGATCAGCGCCGAGCCGTTGTCGCCCGTCTTGATGGCGTTGACCATCACCTGGTTGATCGAGGGCGTCAGGAGGTTCGTGGCGTTGTTATTCACATCGCCGTTACCCGGAAAGCCGATCACCGTCAACTGGTCCTGCACCGCGACGACCGCCGAATCGTCGAGCCTGACGCTGGGCGTGTCGTCCATATTCACGTGCAGCACCGCCAGGTCGTCGTTGTTGTACGAGCTGGCGACCGTCTTGGTGGCATCCTGCCGCGCGACATTGCTGAGCGTGGTGGCCGCTAGCGGACCGCTGTAGCCGGTGCTCATCCACGCCAGCGTGCGCACGCCGGAGACATGCGCGGTGTAGCTGAAGTTCACGGCGCCACTGGCGACATCACTGGCCGACACCGGCAGATTGCCCGGACACCCCGGATCAAAGTTCGTCTGATTGCTCAGGACCGCGGCGATATCCTGCGCGGCGAACGCGGCCACCTCGAAGTCGGGTACATCCACGACGTGATCGGCCGTCAGAATGTCGCCGTGCGCGCTGATGAACGCGCCGGTGCCGAGCAACCCGAGGTGATAGGGTCCCCCGCTGAGCGGCAGGTTCACCGCGCGGGTGCACAGTTGCAGCGTGAGGGTCGCGTGTTCCTCAGTTTCGATACGCACCACCGCGGGCTGCGCGATATCCACCGCGCGCACTACGGGGTCGGCAAAGTTGCCTCCCGGCGGGCGTTGGCTCCGTGGTGCTTGCGCGGCGGCCAGCGCCACCGGCGCGCCCAGGCCAGCTCCCGCGAGCAGTGCGGCCAGCCCCAGGCACACCATCCAGGCGATCAGCGACGCCACCACCTGTGTGACGGAATACCGCTCGCGTCCATTGCCCTGCTTTGCCGCGCGATGCTCGGCACGCTCTCTCCACATCGGTAGCTGTTCTTCTCTCTGGTCGGCTGGCGAGACTCGATCGCCGTGTGAGCGGAGTATCGCATCCCGACGCGGCGCATGACAAGGGTCATGGGTCCCCTCGGCAACGCCACCCGACTGCCATGCATGGGCTGTGCCACGGCCCGTGCTTGGCCCGTGCTTGGCCCGTGCACGGGCCGCGCCCGGTGGCGCGCGCGGATACCCGGGTGGCACGCCCCAAGCCCCATGCCCCACGCAACAGCGCAGCGGCTGGGATCGCTCCCAACCGCTGCTGTTGAGGTTGCGCGTGCCGCGAACGGCAAGCGCTCCCTAATGCTGCACGCGCATGCGGTCGAAGCATGCGCTGCAATAGACGGGCTTGTCGTTGCGCGGCAGGAACGGTACTTCCGCTTCTGACCCGCACTCCGCGCAGACGATCGTGTGCATCTCGCGTGGCCCGCGCTCGCCGCGTCCACCACCCGAGCGACGTGCCGCACGGCAGGTGGGGCAACGGCCCGGCTCGTTCAGCAATCCCTTCTGCGCATAGAACTCCTGCTCGCCGGCTGTGAACGTGAAATCCTGGCCGCACTCCCGACACCGTAGCGTCTTGTCTGTGTACTCCACAGCATGGACCTCCTTACGCGGCCCCGATAATCGAGTGCCGCAATGACTCCAGGCCTTGGTCCGTAGTGACCGCCAGTTAGCGCGTTCCCGCGAGTAGCGTGGGTATCCGCTCCCGGAGCGTCCCAGGTACCTGGTAGAATGACGAGGCAAGGATACACGAAAGCCCGTGTTCTGACAAGCCCCTTTGGCCTCTCCCGCCAATATTCGTGCCAATCCGCGTCGTATTCCGTGTTCGCGCATGCGGCGCGCGGCGTTCCAGGCCAGCGCCGCCCCACGATTGGCGCACAGGCAATGTGCTATACTGCCCGCGCCTTCATCCCGTTTTCATACCAGGCCGCCGCGCGCCGTAGGGGCGTAGGGTCGTACGCCCGGTGTCACCGCCGCGCACCGTAGGGGCGTACGGATGTACGCCCTCTGGCAGCACCACCGGCAAACCGCCGCGCCGCGGCCACATTTGATCGTGTTCACCCCCGCACGAAAGCGAGCCAGCCCAGCATCATGCCATCCCATTATCACCATCTCCCACCCTCCGCCGCACCCGACCCAACCGGCGCGCCCGACACCGCTGGCGCGCCCTTCAGCTTCACCGTCGTCGCGCGCGACGCGCGCAGCGCCGCGCGCGCCGGCCTGCTGCGCACGCCCCATGGCGCGGTGGCCACGCCGATCTTCATGCCGGTGGGCACCCATGCCACGGTCAAGGCCGTCGGCCCCGACGACCTGACCGCCATCGGCGCGGGCATCGTGCTGGCCAATACCTATCATCTGCTGCTGCGCCCAGGCCCCGAGCTGATCGCGGAGTTCGGCGGCCTGCACGGCTTCATGCGCTGGCCGCGTCCCATCCTGACCGATAGCGGCGGTTTCCAGGTGTTCAGCCTCGGCCACCTGCGCGAAGTGACCGACGACGGCGTGCGCTTTCGCTCGCATCTGGACGGCGCCGAGGTGACGCTGACCCCCGAGCGCGTGATGGCGGTCGAGGCGCAACTAGGCGCCGACATCATTCTGCCGCTGGACGAATGTCCGCCCTTCCCCTGCGCGCCCGAGGTCGCGCGCGCCGCCACCGAACGGACGCACCGCTGGGCCGAACGCGCGCTGGTCGCGCGGGTGCGCGTCGATCAGGCGCTCTTCGGCATTCCCCAGGGCGGCATGGATGCTGAATTGCGTGTGGCCAGCGCGCGCTTCATCGGCGCGCTGCCCTTCGATGGCTTCTCGATTGGCGGACTTTCCGTCGGCGAGCCCAAGGCGACCATGTGGCGCATGCTCGATGTGGTCACGCCCGAACTGCCCGAGGGCAAGCCGCGCCACCTGCTGGGCGTCGGCTCACCCGAGGACCTGCTGGAGGGCATCGCGCGCGGCGTGGACATGTTCGACTGCGTGCTGCCCACACGCACGGCGCGCACCGGCGGCCTCTACACCGCCGCCGGCCGGCTCAACATTCGCGCGGCGCGCTTCCGCGCCGAACAGGGCCCCGTGGACCCAGACTGCGACTGCTACACCTGCCGGACCTTCAGCGCCGGCTACCTGCACCACCTGCTCCGCTCCGAAGACGACGGCCAGCGTGGCGAGTTGCTCTACTTCCGCCTGGCCAGCATCCACAACCTGCGCTTCCTCATCCGCCTGATGGAGCAGGCGCGCGCCGCCATCCTGGATGG
>DASYGC010000278.1:0-3826 GCA_036000225.1 Ktedonobacterales bacterium
GAACCGGCCGCACCGCGCCTACCGCACGGCATCACGATTCGCGCCAGCATCGCCGGCCAGGATGAACGGACCATCTGGGAGGCCGCCGAGGAGGCATTTCAAGACCACTACGACCATACGACCATGCCTTTCGACGCCTGGCTCAAGTGGCGCACCTCCAATCCGGCGCGCTACGATCCCGCGCTCTGGTTCATCGCCGAGGAGGACGGACAGGTGGCGGGTACCGCGATCTGCGAGCCCAGCTCGGTGGAGGACCCCAACATGGGCTGGGTGGGCACGCTGGGCGTTCGGCGAACCTGGCGCAAACGGGGTGTGGGCATGGCGCTGCTGCAACACAGCTTTCGCGCGCTGTACCTGCGTGGTCGACGCAAAGTGGGCCTTGGCGTGGATGCCGCCAGCCTCACTGGCGCGACGCGCCTCTATGAGCGCGCCGGTATGCGCGTCAATCTCCAGTTCGATCAGTATGCGAAGGAGGTGCGTCCCGACAGCGAGGCGCAATAGCGGTAGGTAGTACTCCCCGCGAGAGCCGCTCTAGCGATCGCCCTGCCCGTCGCGCGATCGCGAGGGAGCGCCGGGACGCGGCACTGACGGTGGGGCCGGCGGCTCGCCGTCCGCCGGCTCGCCACTCGGGGTATCGTCAGGCGCGGCGACGGCCTCCGGCTCAACATCCACCAGCGCCGCGGCTTCGGGTGTGATCGGCACCGACACCATCCCAGTATCGTCCGCCGCTGCCGGATCAGGTGTGATAGCGCCGCCAGCGGCGCCTGGCGTGCCTTCGAGTGCCGCGGCCGGCTGTGGCTCCATTTCATCGCGGCGCCTGAGTTCTGTGCCAGTCCAGACATACTGCTCGGCTTCCGCCAGCGCTTCTGGCGGCACGAGATTGAGCGGATCGACCGCTTTCTCCGTGCGCGACTGCGCTGAGCCCGCCGCGGCGGGCTCGTTGGTGCCGTTCGTGCCGGCACTCGCGTCCGGCGTTGCGCCAGCCATCGTGGGTGGGACACCTGGCGACCCATTCGTCGCGGCCGGACCACCCACCCCGTCGCGTCCCTTGGCGCCAGCCAGCGCGCCGGCATCTGGTGAACCCACTGAGTTCGCGCCCGACAGCGGAGGTCGGTTGGACCTGCCATTAGCGGGAAACACCTTGGGAATGGGGTGAATCCCCGACCGCGCCGGCGTCGTACCGGTGGAAGGCGTCGGGCTTCCGGCCGCGTCGTCGGTGCCAGCGGAACCCGTCGGACGCGTCTCGTTGACTCCGGCCGCCGTGTCAATGGGCGTGGCGCCTGGGCCACGCGCGCGCCAGGCGATGAACCACTCACGTAACCGGGCGCGCTGGTGCCTCAACCAGACCATTCCGCGCTCCACCAAGCGCATAATGCTGGTAGCCGGTGTCTCCGACGAGGCCGCGCCCTCATGCCCATCGCCACCATGGACGAGATGGTGACCGTAGAAAGCGATCCTGCCCCCATTGACTCCCTGCGTGCGCATGTAATCGACCTGGATCAGGTGCCCCACGCCTTGACCGGCGTAGGCAATGGTCTCATCCGGACGAAAACTCCGCCAGATATCCGTGAGTTGTGCGAGCCCTCCCGTGGCGAAGTAGAAATGCAGCTGGCTGCGGGGAACCCCCGCGCGCCAGGCTGTAACGAGCGCCTTGGAGAGCGCCCGTTGCGCCACCTGGCTGTGCGCCCAGGGATCGCCAATCTCCATCACGCTGCCCACGTCAAAGCGTCGCGGCGCGGGATCGAGATAGGCGAAGATCAGGTTGTGACTGCCCGCCGCCTCAGCGACCGTCTGGACCAATGTGCGGCGCGCCGCACCAGCGTCCACGGCGGGCGGCAGGATCACCAGCCAGGCATTCTTGTAGTGACTGGGCGTCAGCAATGGGTGGATGGTCGGTTCGCCAATCTGCGCGCGATAGATCTGATAGCCCAGCGCGACCGCCAACCCCGCGAGCGTCACCCCGCCACCGAACTCCGTAGCGAGCGGTTTGTTCACCAGATTCACGCCCCACGCCAAACCCACCAGGAATGTCGTCAGACCACCGATGACAAACGCGAGTGGCCCCCACCAGGGGCGCAGCCACCGCCGCACGGGCGCCAGCGCACTGCCAATCGGTCGCAGATCCGCGGCCAGCGCTGGCCAGACCGACCAACCGCGAGCGGCTGCGACGGCGCCGGCATACCCAGCGGTCAACGGCCGAACGCGACCGGGCAGGTCGAGCGCGGTGAGCGCCAGCGCGGAGCGCCCGGGCTGTCGCCGGGCATCCGCCGCGTTCTGCGCCGCCAGCTCGGCTTCGTCGTGCGCGCGGCTGGGACCGGTGTAGGCGGCCCCGCGGACACCGCGCCAGCGCGCTTCGCGCCAGCGCAGAATGTCGATGCCCAGGCACGTGAGCGTAAAGGCACCCAGCAGCCCAAAGGCATACAGATCACCCAACAGGCCGATCTGCCCGCGCGCGCCCAGCAGCACGAGGATCGGGATTCCCGTGGCCAACAGGATCGCCCAGTGGGGCGTGCCGCGCAGGCGATTCAAGTGGGTCAGGACTGGTGGAAAGAATTGCATGCGCGTAAGCGCCAGGAAGACATGGTACGATCCGATGATCGCCGTGTTGCTGGCGAAGATCAGCAGCGCCGCCGCGCTGATGGCCACCGCGATGCCCAACCCAGGACCGCCAACCGCGCTGCCCAGCAGCGAGATGAACTGGTTGGGATCGAGGTTCTTGCCCGTCGCGCTCACGCAGGTCAGCAGGCCGTTCTCGAACTGGCCATGCGCGCAGAGCAGCGTCGTCGAGAAGACCGTGAGCAGTGGGCTGGTGATGCCCACCGTTACCACCACGAACCCGAGTGCCCATCCCGCCACCTGCTTGCGCGGCACGCGCATCACCGGCGAGAGCTGCGAGATGCTCTCCAGGCCCGAGAACGCCAGGAAAGCTCCCGCGTAGCCCGCGATCAGCGTCTGAAAGGTGAGCGCGTGGCCGGCGAACATCTCGGTGAACAGTCGCGTGATGGTCGCCAAGGGCACGTGGATGGCCACCATCAAGAGCACGACGATATCGCTCACGAACGCCACCACGGCAATCACGGCGCTCACCGATGCGCTCTCTTTGATGCCCCACCAATTGAGCACCCCCAGCGCGACCACCGCCACGATGGTCAGCCAGAGGATGGCGGGTCCGATCGCCGGCAGGATGAAACTGATATAGGTGACGCCCGAGAGGGAACTGAGCGCCGCCGTCAGAAAGTAGTCCACCAGAATGAGCATGCCACCCAGCGCACCGGCCCAGGGGCCGATAGCGTGTGAGGTGACGGTGACGACCCCGCCACCCTCGGGGAAGCGCTCGGTGACCTCCGCGTACTTGAGCGTCAGCAGAATGAAGACACCCAGCGTGAGGATGACAAAGAAGCCGGCCAGCGCGCCATATAGCCCATAGAGAATGCCCGGTGTATAGTAGACCGACGTCCCAATGTCAGCGAAAACCACCGCCCAGCAGAGAAACGCGCCGAGCCGGTTGCCCGGCGCATGCTCTTCAGGTGCCTGTGCGGCGACGGGAGCGGATTGCGTAGTCACAGAAGCTTACAGATCCTTTTGACAGCGAATGAGAGCATCGGCTGTGCCAGAGTGTCATGCAGAGAGCGCCCGGGGTGCCGGAATCAGGACCAACGGCCACACGCCGTCATCTGAGAGTACTACGAATCACCAGTGCCCGTGGATACGCGCTCCTGGCCTTTGGCTCTCTCGCTCGATCAGGCGTCACGCGGAGCCGGCTGCGCTTCAATACGCTTCGTCTCCGTTCGCTTGCGACTACGCTCCCGATCGCGCAGCAATTTGA
>DASYGC010000279.1:0-7305 GCA_036000225.1 Ktedonobacterales bacterium
GGGCGTGCCCAACCGGCGCAGGGGCGCGGTCCGGGTCCAGCGCGCCACACCCTCCGGCCAGTCCTGTTCGATGCTGGGGCTGCGAATCAGGCCGGGCGCCACCGCGTTGACGCGGATGCCATACGCCCCTAGTTCGCTGGCTGCCGCGCGCGTATACATCAGCACGCCGCCTTTGGCCGCGTTGTAGTGGCTGTGGTTGGGCGCGGGATTCTCCGCCTCGATTGACGAAATGTTGACCAGCGCGCCGCCCTCGCCCTGCGCGATCATCTGACGCGCCGCCGCCTGCGTGCACAGAAACACGCTGCGCAGCGTCGTGTCGAGCACCGCACTCCACTGCTCCGGCGTCATCTCCAGCAGGCTGGCGGCAGGGTAGGTTCCCGCGTTGTTGATCACCACATCCAGCCGGCCACAGGCCGCGACCGCGTGCGCGATCAGCCGCGCCACATCACCAGCATCGGTGAGATCGGCCTGGTGCGCCACACTCTGCCCACCCCGCGCGCGGATGCTCCTGACCACCTCCGCCGCGCCCGCCGCGCTGGCATGATAGTGCACCACCACCTGCGCGCCCGCCTCGGCAAAGCGCCTGGCGATGCCACTGCCCAGTCCCCGGCCGCTGCCGGTGACGAGCACGCCTTTGCCGGAGAAGTCCAGCAACCCATTGACAGATGGAATCTCCATCGCTACACCCCACTCTCTGCAGCCCGCGCAGGCGGGCTTTGTGGCGGCACGCCTCCAGCCGCGGATTCACCCGCCCGTCGCCCTTTGTGCCATTCCTCTCACCGCGTCAGCGCGCGGATGCGGTCAACGCACCGCGGATAGCGCGCCAGCAACGCGTCGCGCTCGCCGAGCTCGAAGTCCGCCGGATCGTAGGCCGGCGCCATCGTCGTGCCCAGCAGCGCAAAGCCGCCGGGTACGAGCAGCCGCGACCCCTGCCAGACACCGCGCGGCACCACCACCTGCACCTGCTGCCCCGCCGCGAGATCGGGCCCCAGTTGCGTGGTGTCGTGCGAGCCGTCGGGATACAGCCGCAGCAACTCGACCGGCGCGCCCAGATAAAAGTGGTAGACCTCATCGGTCAACAGGCGGTGCAAGGCCGAGAAGTGCTCGCCGTACAGCAGATAGTAGATCGCCGAGCCCAGCGCGCGGGGCCCGGCGTAGCGCGGCGGCGCTGCCGCCGCAGCCAGCGTCTCGCCCGCCAGATAGCTCTGCCGGAACCAACCGCCCTCGACCGGCAGCGGTTCCAGTTTGAGCAACTCGATCAGCCGCGCAGCGTCCAGCATGCCGCTATCCTCCACGCCCCCCGCGTCGTGGGAGCTCGGCCATCGCAAGTGCGTGCGGTGGAGCGGCCAGCGCCGGATTCGCGCTCGCGCCCGCGCCGCCTGGCGCGGCCGCGATAGCTGGTGCGGCGGGCACGGACCCCTGCCACGGCACCCGTGGCAGATGCGTGCCTGGCGCCTCGCCGATGTGCTGCGCCAGTTGCGCGAACTGATCGTAGGTCAGCACGTTGTGCGGTCCCGTCCAGAGTTTCTCCGCGATGGTGGGCATGGCGGGCTTGACCCGCGCATAGACATCGCCATCGCTGACGGCCGCCATCATGTCGTTCCACACGTCGAACATGCCGCCGAGCAAATGCGGGTCGTTGGGCGGCAAATTCGCGCTGGCATTGGCCAGATCAAAAATGTTGGGTTCCCACTTGTCATAGAGCGCCCGCGTGTCCAGGAAGTCGTGGAAATCTCTGGTATCCGAGGTGTGGGGGACGATATAGAGCAAGTGACCATTGGCGTTGATGACATGAAAACCCTGGTGCACCATGTCCGCTGGATTGGCCCACGAGTTGTCCCAGAGGTCAATCACAATGTTGGGATTGACCGCGATCGCGCTTCCCATCTCCGATAGACTGCCCCACATACGAACGGTCTTGCCTTTGTGGTTGAGGTAGGCATAGGTGGAGTTGATGAAGCGACGGTAGTTGTCGGCATCATGGGTGTCGTACTCGTCGGCGCCGATATCCATCGTGGGCGCGTCAAACCAGGGCACAAACTCGTCCCAGATCGAGTTCATGAAGGTGTAGGTGGCGGGATTCCCCAGGTCGAGAAATTCGGCGTTGGTGGGATTGGCCAGATCGGGCCGGTATTGCGTCAGGGCCAGTGCGTGGGCGGGCACGTCGATTTCCGGCGTGATCGTGACATGGTACTGCGCGGCGAGGTCCTGCAGTTGCCGCATGTCCTGCTTGGAATACGAGCCGTCCCTGGCGGCCAGCCCGGGAAAGCGGGGACTGTTGAGCCGGAACGCGGCGTAGGCATGCATCCAATCTGACCGCATGCCGGCATCGATCTGGTTATCGTTGAAGTGAATGTGGAAGTCATTCATCTTGTACCACGCCATGAACTTGACGTAGTCCTCCAGCGCGCCGAGCGTGAAAAACTTGCGCCCGGCATCCAGCATGAACCCCCGCTCGCCATACATCGCATAGTCGCGGGCGATCCCGCGCGCGATCTGCGCGTGTTTGGCATCCTGCGCGAGGATCTGCAAGATGCTGCGCGTACCATAGAAGATGCCGGTGCTGGTATTGGCGCTGAGGACGATGAAGGCGGCCACGCCAAGGTTGTAGCCTTCGGACCCGATGCCAGTGTCCGAATTACGCAAGGTGAGCACCAGATCGCCGGCGGCCGGCGTATCCGCCACCACGACCGGCAGCGTGCGCCCGATCACCAGCGCCAGGTCGCCCGCAAAGGTCTGCGCGGTGCTCTGCAGTTGGGTGGCCGAGCTGGTATCGACGACGATGCGCGAGCCAGCATCCAGCGCGAAGAAGCCGCTACCGCCGTGCCACTCGCTCAGCGCCGGAATCACCGCGGGCGCCGGATTGCCCTGCGCCTCCGCCGAGCGCGCGGTTGTCAGGGCGTTGACGGCGGCCAACACCGCCGCCGCGCCCAGCGCCAGTAGCACCCCCACCATCAAGACGCGCTTCAACGCGACCACGCCCCTGAGCATGCCCTAGCCTCTGCTATCCCTCATGTCCCGCCGTGTCCCGCGATCGCCGCGCTGCTTCAGCAGCTAGCATCTGGCGCATGCCAGGAGCGGCAGCGACACCGTGCGCCCGCCATCGAGCAAGCGGCGATTCTTGCGCACGCACCCGCCACCCGCTGCGTTATAGTGGAGCGAGAGGAGTATATGTCTGCTCGCGGCGCCGGGTCAATTGTCCTGGACCATTGGACCATCGAACCCACCAGAGCTACGAGCCGCGCGAGGCAGCTGGACGTGGCCACGAACCCATGCGCAGAGATATGCTCAACCCTCCACCCCTGCCTCCGTGTTGTCGCGTGACCCGGTGCTCCAGTCCACCTATCTGGCCGGCGGGGATCGCATACGGCTTCAGGGCACTGTGAACACCAGGGAGGTTGAACGCATGACTGATCCCGCCCCCATGTATGCCACGCTGGATGACTGGGTCGCGCGTACGGCGATCCCGTTCGCGCTCGATGCCCCCGCTGCCTTTAACGCTGCCGTCGCCACGCTCGCCACCGCCCTGGGTAACTCAGTGGAATTGCTGGGGTTAGGCGAAGCCCTCCATGGCGGTGAGGACGTACTCCTGCTGCGTAACCGCCTCTTTCAACAACTGGTCGCGGCGCATGGCTACAGCGCCATTGCCCTCGAGAGCAGTATGCCGCGGTCGCGCCTCGTCAACGACTATGTGGCCGGTCGCGGCCCGGCGTCGTATGCGGCGGTGCGCGATGCCGGATTCAGCCATGGTTTTGGCCAGCTTACCGCCAATCAAGAACTCGTGGAGTGGATGCGCCACTACAACGCCACGGCTTCCCCACGCGTCCCGCTCCAGTTCTACGGCTTCGACAGTCCCACCGAAATGATGGGTAGCGATAGCCCACGCCAGGTGCTGTATGTGGTGCTCGACTACCTCACCGCGATAGATGACGCCCTCGGCCAGGAGTATCGCCAGTGCATCGACCCGCTGCTTGGTGATGACTCCGCCTGGGCGAACCCCGCGGCTATGATGGACCCGACACAGTCGATCGGCCGCTCGGCAAACGCCAGCGCGCTGCGTATCGAGACGGAGGAGTTGCTGGCGGACTTGCGGATACGCCGCCCTGAACTGGTGGCCAGTAGCGACGAAGCGCGCTATGCGGAGGCCCTGCACTCTGCGACGGTAGCCACGCAGTTGCTGACCTACCATGCCGGCGTGGCGCGCGCATCGAGCGACCGGACGGCCAGACTGCTCGGCCTGCGCGATGCCATGATGGCGGACAATCTGGCGTACCTGGTGGCGCGTGAGCGGGGCCGCGGCCATGTGCTGGCCTTCGCGCACAACAGCCATTTGCGCCGCGGCAAGGCTGAGTGGCAACTGGGCGCCGACCTCTACCACTGGTGGCCAGCGGGCGCGCACCTCCACGTGCTCCTCGGCCCACGCTATGCCGTCATCGGTTCAGCCGTGGGCGAATCGCCCGCCAATGGCATCGCCACGCCCGAAGCGGGCACACTTGAGAGCCGCCTGACGGCCGTGCCGGGGCCAATACGCTTGCTGCCTACGCACCGGGGGCACGCGCTGCCCGCCGCGGCCATCGCGGCGCTGCCAACGCGCTCGGGCAGCGTCAAGAACCCGAGCTACTTCGCCCTCACGCCACAAAGCCTCACCGACTTCGATTGGCTGGCCGTCTTCGACACAACCGTCTATAGCCGCGGCGGGCCGCCGCTGGACGGTGGCAACGTCAACGCGCGGCAGTAACGCCCTCACTTCTCAGCGCGCGTGCGTCGCGGCCACCGCGCCAACCACTGCCGCGCGTGCCGCTTCCATCCGCACGCGCCGCCAGCGCCAGGCGAACGCGGCATCGGCCAGCAGCGCCACACAGCCCAGCAGCACCATCAGCCCAGGATCGAGCACGCCCCCGTAGGCCACCGACGGCATCACCCACTGCGAGGGCGCGCCATCGATGAAGTAGAAGCTCAGCCCCATCAGCGCCCCACCAGCCGCCGCGCCCAGCGCCAGCCACGCCACCAACCGCCGCCCGCGCCCGATCCAGCGCGCCAGCTCAGGCGCCAGCCGCCGCTCGACCAGCGGCGACACCAGTGCGATCACCGCGCCAGCGATCAGCCCCAGGCCAGCCAGCATCTCGCCCCATTCCACCAGATAGCCGAACAGCACGCTATTGGGCAGCACCAGCGTCCGCAGCAGCGCGGCGACCGGCGCCGGAATATGCGAGCCCTGTAGCGTGCTCGCCAGCAGTGCCCCAACCGTCTGCGGGAAGCGGGCATAGAGCAGCTTGTCTACTCCCGACGCCCAGAGCTGGTAGCCGACGATCAATTGCAAACTGGCCAGCGCCACACCGTGGCGCCAGATCGGCTGCCGCAGCGTCTCTTTGGGCCGGGACAGCGGCAACTGCCCATTGTCCCTATCGCCCAGCGGCACTTGCGGCGCGCGATGCGGCGCCTCCGCGGTGGCGACGGCCCCGCGCTCGGTCGCGACAAATCGATGGCCGGTCACGAGCGCTCCATGGCTTGCTGGTCGCGCGATGGTAGCTGGCGCAACACGGTCTCGTTGGGTAACATGCGTTCCCATACGTGTCTCCCTGGCGTCGCCGCGTACTACCCAGGGCCAACAGTGCCCCCGCGTCCGGCTCGCCGCATCAATCATGAGCCGTGTCTGGCGCCCTGCCATCAGGCGAACGCCCGACTTCCTGGCGCGAAAATGGCTGATGATCGCGGAGGAAACGCACGCAATCGCGCACGCCAACACCTTACGGCAACGCCACACCAACCCATGATGCTCCGTCGCGGCGCACCGGCTGGCGGCGCAATTTCGCTGCGTACGCGTAGGTCCGCGGGCGCCTGCCAGACGATGAGCTGGCAGCTGGTACCGCCCGCCAGCTCAGGCGACGGTGAATGTCGCCGAATACACCGTCGTGCCTGCCCCCGGCTCTCCGACGGTACCGGTGAAATAGCTGAAGGCGATGCGATACGCGCCCGCCGGCCAGCTCGCCGCGGTGGACTGCTCCGCGCGCGGCGCCAGCCGCACCACCGTCGCGCTGCCCGCCGCCAGCGGAATCATGCGCGTCAGCGTCATCTCCAGGCAGCGGTTCATCACCACCCACCCGCCGTTCACGTTGCGCTGCACCTGGACCATCGTACACTCCGACTGGTGATCGGTGGCGACGATAGTGGTTGGCAGGCCATTGAGAATGGTGGCTACGACGACGGCGCCTGACGTGTACTGGCTGCCATCCAGCGTCACGGTGACCGCGTCCGGCGTAGGCCGGGCTGGCGACGCGTTGGGAGTGGGCGTGCCCGCGGCCAGCGTGCCGGTCGCCGCTGTGGCGCCAGGTGCGCCGATCCCGCTGGCGGGCGTCAACGTTTGGCCGCAGGCGACCAACCCACCGCCCATCACGACCAGCAGCGCCAGGCTGACCAGGCGCCGATGCATCGGCTGTCGCAGCGACATGCTCCTCCTCCTTGCGTTCAGCCGATCGTGAAGGTCGCGGAGGTGATCGGCTGAAACTGACCGGACGCGAGATCGCGAGTATCGGAATACGTCAGCGCGATCCGGTACGTGCCCGCGGGCCACGCCATCAGCGGCTTGATCTGCCCCCGACCCGGCGCGAGCGTTTGCGCCAGCGCACCCGGCACCACCTCGACTAAACGCGTCGCCTTCATCATCGCGCACTGGCCCTCAAGCTGCCAGCTCCCGTTCACGGACCGCTGCAGATGCACCAGCGTGCAATTGGTCCCGTGGTCGGTCACAAAGATGCTGGATGGCTTACCATTGAGGATGGTTACCTGAATCGTGTCACCAAGCGCATACTGGTCCCTATCGCAAGTGATGGTCACGGGCGCTGAGCCCGCGCCAGTGCCGATGCCTGAGTTCACGATTGGGTGGCCCTCCATGTTCTGTACTCTCGCAGCATCGCGTATCATCATCTACGCGATGCCGCCCAGAGTAGACGCGAACGATCCGCTACCGGTTCCCCAACTACTCAGATACAGGTTACCATGCCTACACGAGGGGGCTGGATCGTGTGCCCCAGCCGCGTGCCGAGAGTGGAAGACCATGCACGCTGCCTCGCCACCGCGGTGTGGGGCGAATGGTCCGCAAGCAACAAACAGGCCGGACCCCTCACGGGAGTGCGGCCTGCCTGCTGTCAGTCACTGGCTGGCGATCCATGAAACGGGCATGCGACTACACTTCGAAGACTCGAGTGCTGTAGTTGACGAACCCGTCATTGGGATCGTTGGAGACGTACTCGGTTGCCATCCAAATACCCAGGTCGTTGCCATATGTTGACCCGTTCAGACTGGCGG
>DASYGC010000280.1:0-9766 GCA_036000225.1 Ktedonobacterales bacterium
TTTTTGGAGAGGGGAAATCATGCCGTGGTGGGTTGTTTGAGAACGTGGTCACACCAGTAGACTGCCAGCAGAAAAATGGAGGCTTCACGAGAAATCGTACCCGTGCCATGACCAGGAACAATCCTCCCCCGTTGCCAGAAGCGCACACGAAAGCAACAGCAAACGATGGTGGGGACCTGTCATGCGCAGAGAAAAAGGGGGGAAATCCGACCCGCGGGTACGATTTCTCGTGAGGTAATGCGATCCACTGCTGAGCGAGCAGGAAATCGAATCCAAGACAACCGTGGCAACTACTTGCCAACGCTGGTTTCCTCGAACGCTCCTAAGGCGTGCAGCGAGGCCTTTTGCGCCTCGGTGAGACCCCGGATGCCCGTGATAGTGAGTCGCTCGTAAGGGCGATCTCTTCTCAAGGTGAACAGGTGTCGGCGGCTGCGCATATTCCACAATTGTATCGCCCCATCTTCCCCGGCACTCGCCACAGTCTCTCCGTCAGGACTCAGCCTGATCGAGTGGATCCACCCCTCGTGGGCTGGCTCCCCAAGAGGACTCGTCTCCCGGTCGAGCTCCCACCAGTACAGCCGACCGTCAGTCCCTCCACTCATCAGTAGCGTTCCGTCAAGACTCCAGGCCAGTGAGAAGACCGGGCTTATGTCTGTTCCCGAGGCAAGCACGCGCTTTCCGGGGCTTGTCAGTCGATCGCCCCCGACGACGTCCCACACCAACAGCTCTCCGCTCCTGCCGCTGCCGCCGCAACTGGCCAGCCGCCTCCCATCCGGACTCCATGCGACATTATAGACCGGACCCTCGTGTCCCTCCAGCCGCAGCAGCACTTCGCCGCGCTCGGCCTGCCAGATGCGTACGCTATGGTCCTCACTACTACTGGCGAGGAGGGTTCCGTTGGGGTGCCAGGCCACACTCGTGACCGTCCCTGTGTGTTCGGTCCCCGTCCAGCGACTCACACCCTCCCGCACATCCCACACGCGGATGGTCTGGTCGGTACTGCTACTGGCAAGCAGGTTGCCACCAGGATGCCAGGCGATGCCATTGATCAGATTCCTGTGTCCTCGCAAGATGCGCAGGCACGCTCCTGTTCGCGTATCCCACAAGCGTACGGTCTGATCATCACTGCTGCTCGCAAGCAAGCCTCCAACGGGGCTCCAGGTGACATCGTTAATACATTGGGTATGGCCGCGCAGCGTCTGGGCTGGTGTGTGGTCGTGTGGATTCCACAGGCTGAGCATGGCATCGCTGCTCCCATCCACCAGAGCGTGCCCATCGGGTCTCCAGGCCACCGCGAACAGTGAAACAGCGTAGCCTTGCAGAATACGCACAGAGCGCCCGCCCTCGCTCTCCCACACGCGCAGCGTCTGATCATGGCTGCCGCTGAGCAGCCACTTTCCATCGGGTGTGAAGGCGAGCGAGAGCACCAAACCGGTATGTCCCCACAAAACGGAGCGGCACTGCTCGCTTGCCAGGTCCCACAGGCGGATGGTGGTATCGTAGCCGCAACTGGCGACCATCTGCCCGCCAGGACTCCAGGCGAGCGCCGACACGGCTCCTGTATGACCGATAAATGTCCTGATGCAGGTACCGGTCTTGACCTCCCACAGCCGGACCGTCGCATCGAAACTGCTGCTCGCAAGTGTGCTCCCGCTGGGAGCGAACGCGAGGCCGGTCACATAGCCGAGATGACCGCGCAGTTCTCGCAGGAGTGTCCCTTGCTCAGCGTCCCAAAGCCGGATCGTCTGGTCAAAGCCGGCGCTGGCCAGCACGCGGCCATCAGGACTCCAGGCGAGCGCCAGGACCGGTGCCCTGTTTGCCCGCAGGATGTGCAGGCAGGTTCCGTCACGCACGTCCCAGATACGCACCGTCCTATCGTAGCTACTACTGGCGAACTGCCGACCACCGGGTCTATAGACGATCGAGGTCACCGCCATATCGTGCTCGCGTAGCACCCCAAGTGCCGCGCCACTGGTTGGGTCCCAGAATTCGATCCTGCCATTCCAGCTGGCGGTGACAAGGGTTTCCCCATCCGGGCTGAAGGCGAGGCCGCTAATGCGATCCGTCTGCGCCTGCAAGGTCACGTGCGCAACCCGTCCTTCCTCGCGCCACACACGAACCTCGCCACGGTTGCTGCCCGCTGCCCACAAGCGCCCGTCAGGGCTCACCGCGATGGAGAGGAGGGCATTGAAGGGAGAGGTCCAGACCGTCTCGTGGAGAGAGGATCCCGCAAGGGTCGTATCTTGCATCTCGACCCCTTGCAGATACGCCCCACGAATGGAGAGACCGGAGAGATCCAGGTCACACAGGTCGCTGCGCAGCGCTTTGAGCAGGCTGATCACGTTGGCCGAACCATAGCCCTCTCCGCCGCCCTCTTCCGTGCGCACGTGCCTGAGCAGCGAGAGGCACTGGCCTTCGACCCTGGCGTCTGAGCCGAGCTCGGCTCGCAGTCGCTCCAGGAGGGGACGCACCAGCAGACGCACCTGGGTCTCTCGCACGTAGTCTTTGGCCTGCGCCTGCTCCAGGGCATAGCGGCGCAGGTGGTCCAGCGCCAGTGTTCTGATCTCCTCGCTCAGGTGATCGAGCAAGGCATCGGTGACATACTCCATCACCACCGATTGCAGGGTAAAACTGGCTCCCTGTCCCCGCTCGATCAGCGACCGTCGCCAGAGTCCTTCCAACGCCTCCAGCAGCCGTCGGCGCGTCGGCCTCCTGACCAGCAGGGAGAGCAAGGACTCGGGCGCCGTCCACTCGCGGACCACCGCCAGCCAGGTGAGCAGCATCTGCTCCAGCGGCGTCAGGCGAGCCACTTGCTGGCGCAGCACCACCCGGATGCCATTGAAGATCAGCTCCCCCGAGTGCAGGAACGCGTCGATGTCGCCGGCAAAGAGATCGACGATGGCCTGCCCCACAATCTTGAGCGCGAGCGGGTTGCCCGCGTAGCTGGCGATCAGCTCGCGCCAGGCGGAGGATGTCCCGCGCAGGTTCTTGTCAGAGAGCAGGGAGCGTGCTGCCTCCTGGGAGAGACCCACTAGGCGCAAGGAACGGACCGGCCCGCGCAGCCCTTCGGCGACCTCGATCTCGCGGGGTTTCTCGCGACTGGTCAGCACCACACAGCTCCGGTGGGTGGCTTCCCCCAGCCGCTCGAGCAGGCGCCCGTAGCCCTGGTAGCCGGGCCGGTACCCGCCCTCGGGGTCTCCCTCCTCTAGGAGCATCTCCAGATTGTCCAGCACAAGCAGGCAGCGCTGCGCTTGCAGGCGTCCGAGCAACTGGTTGATGCGTGGTTCCAGCAACGGGGGGAACGCGGCGGGCGGGGTTTCCGAGAAGAAGGTGAGGCAGTCGGCGACCAGCTCCTCACACGGCGGCGCATCCCGCAGAGAGCGCCACAGGACCGAATCGAACTGGGGGGCCAGTTGCTGGCCCAGCAGCGAGACCAGCGCGCTCTTGCCGATGCCCCCCATGCCCAGGATAGCTACGAGCCGGCACTGCTCCTGCATCATCCAGTGCGACAGTTCGGCCAGTTCTGCCTCACGACCCGTGAAGTGGCTCACATCCAGCGCTCCCACCCAGTCCACGCGGGTGGCTGCAGTCTCCCCTCCCACCTGGGAAAGGGGCGTCTCGGCTGCCGGGGAAAGCTGAACGGGCGCAAAAGTGGCTCTCACCGCGGCAGCCTCACCGGCCTCTCCGACCGGGTCCAGCGCGGCGGTCTGCCGGGCCAGCAGGGCCGCGAGCCAGTCCTCATCGAGGAACACCCGTTGATGGGCCGTTTTCCACAGGGCGCGGATCTCCTCTGCCTCCCGCTCAGGCGCAAAGACGTGCTGCTGCACACACAACTCAATCAAGTGTTGCAGATGGTGCTCTCTGGCATAGTTGAGGCCTCCCTCCCACTCGCCGACGGCGCGGCGGGAGACTCCCAAGAGGTCGGCCAGGTCGGCTTGGGTCATGCGAAGGCGCTTGCGCAGCGTCAGCATCGCCTGCCCAAAGCTATAATCGTGCTCACGATAGGAGTGCCGCGGCATGGCGTGCTCCTTGCCTTCCTTGTGACCCGGGCACCCCACCAGCAATGCGAAGCACAGGGAAGAAAGATGTCACCCTCTGGCGGCTGACTTCTCCAGGCGCTCTGGCTATACTGAGTGGTGTTGGATGCGCTGTCGGCGGGTCCACGCTGCTTGGAGGGTCTGGGCATGGCGAAAGGTTCCAGACTCTCCTGTGTAACTTCATCCTTGTACTATAGCACATTTCGCGCGAAACGTCTTCGAAGAAAAGTGAAAAGTATAGCGTGTGACGGAGCCGTACTCGGCTGGCGAACTGCTCCATCACGCGGCCATTCTGTCATGGACCAATACAAAGGAGAACGGTTATGGACACCCAGACCACCGGAACCACAGCAACCGCAGTGCGTCCCTTCCGCGTCGAGATGCACGACGAAGCGCTCGCCGACCTGCGCCGCCGCGTCGCCGCCACCCGCTGGCCCTCCAGGGAGCTGGTCACAGATCGATCGCAGGGCGTGCAGTTGGCGACGATCCAGAAGCTCGCGCGCTACTGGACGACCGATTACGACTGGCGTACCTGCGAGGCGAGACTGAACGCGCTGCCGCAGTTTGTGACCGAGATCGACGGAGTCGACATCCACTTCATCCACGTGCGGTCGAAGCATGACGATACGTTGCCGCTTGTCATCACGCACGGCTGGCCCGGCTCGGTCATCGAGTTGCTCGAGGTCGTCGGCCCGCTCACCGACCCGACCGCCAACGGCGGACGCGCCGAGGATGCCTTCGACCTCGTGCTGCCGTCCATACCCGGCTACGGCTTCTCAGCCGAGCCGACCGAGCTCGGCTGGAACCCCGGCCGCATCGCGCAGGCCTGGGCGGAACTGATGCACCGACTCGGCTACACCCGCTACGTCGCCCAGGGCGGCGATGTGGGCGCCGCCGTCACCGACGCGCTGGGTCGCCAGGCACCCGAGGGGCTGCTGGGCATCCACATGAACCTGCTCCTGGCGGGGCTGGCCGGCGGCTACCCGTCGGCGGATCCCTCTGCGGAGGAACGCGCGGCGCTCGAGGCGATCGCCACGTTCAGGACGACCGGCAATGGCTACCTCATCGAGCAGGACACGCGGCCGCAGACGATCGGCTACGCCCTGCTGGATTCACCGGTCGCCCTGGCGGCCTGGATGCTCGACCACGACACGGACACCTACGACAAGATCTCCCGCGCCTTCCTCGACGGGCAGCCCTCGGGCAATCTCACCCGGGACCACATCGTCGACAACGTCACGCTGTACTGGCTGACGGGCACCGGGGTCTCGGCGGCCCGGGAGTACTGGGAGAGCGCACAAGCCGCAGTTCGTGCGGCTGGCCAGGCTCGTCCACCGGTCTCACTCCCGGTCGGCTTCACTACGTTCCCTGGCGAGATCTTCCGCGCCCCGCGCAGTTGGGTCGAGAAGTCGTACCCCAACGTGACCTACTTCAACGAGGTCGACAGGGGCGGCCACTTCGCCGCCTGGGAAGAGCCCGAGCTGTTCGCGTCCGAGGTTCGTGCCGCGTTCCGCTCCCTGCGCTAGTGAGAGAAAGGGGACGGCGAGCACGACGAGTGTCCACCGTCCCACACCACAGAAGAAACGACTTCCTTGTTGGCCGAGATCTCAACTATCCCGTTGACTGGTTGGTCGACACTTATCCAAAGAAAGGAACACTCATGTCTCAGACAACTTCTACCAATGCTGGCCCTCTGACCGTCGTACTCGTGCATGGCGCGTTTGCCGATGCTTCGAGTTGGAATGGAGTGATTGAACGGCTGCAGAAAGCAGGAGTGCAGGTGACTGCCCCCGCCAATCCACTCCGTGGCCTCGCCATTGACTCCGCTTACCTCACCAGCTTCCTCAACCAGATTGGCGGTCCAGTGCTGGTCGTCGGCCACTCGTACGGCGGTGCGGTGATCAGCAACGCCGCCACGAAAGCCAGCAACGTCGTCGGTCTGGTCTACGTCGCCGCCTTCGCTACCGACGAAGGGGAGCGCCTGGGCGATGTCGAAAACGGCTCGAAGGACAGCGTCTTGAACGCCGCCCTGGTCACGCTCAAATACCCTGCGGGCCAGGGAGCCGAGACCGCCGTGGAGTTTGCGGTCAATCCGGCCCATTTTCATGATGCCTTCGCCGCCGACCTGCCCACCGCGCAGACGGCCCTGATGGCCGCGACCCAACGCCCCGCCGCCGAGCTGGCGTTCTCCGAGCCATCCGGGGTGCCGGCCTGGAAAACCTTGCCTTCCTGGACAGTCGTTGCCACCGGCGACAAGGCGGCCGGTGCCGATGTTATCCGTTCCATGGCCAGGCGCGCCGGGGCGAGGATCACCGAGGTCGAAGGCTCCCACGTGATCATGATCTCGCAGCCGCAGATCGTCACGGATGTGATCCTGAGCGCGATCGCCGCCGTCGGCTCGGCATCCGCAAGGCAGACAGTCTGAAGGAGTCCCATCATGGCAACCGAGGAAAATTTCCCCAGCTTTGCCAGAGACATCCAGCCGTTGTCTCAGGTCTGGCAACCCTGGGCATCCTCAGGAATGCGAAGCACAGGGAAGAAAGATGCCACCCGTTGGCGGCTGACTTCCCTGGGCATTCCCACTATACTATTGGTGTTGGACGCAGTCCGGGGGTTGTGTGGCGCTGTCGGCGGGTCCACGCTGGTTGCGGAGTGTCTGGGACAGGGCGAAAGACTCCAGGCTCTCCCTTTGACTTCATCCTTGTAGGATAGCACATTTCGGGCGAATGCGCGAAGCTGTCTACCCAGACCAGCAAAACAATCGCTCGGACAGCCAGTCAGTATGTAAAGGAGTAGTCCTATGTTTGCACACATCCTGGTTCCTCTGGACGGCTCTGCTCCTGCGGAGGAGGCACTGCCAGTAGCGGCGCGCATCGCGCGGGCCTCGCGTGGCTCCATTCATCTCCTGGAGGTGGTCAGCTCCCCGATCGACCTGGGGGAAGAGGATGATTTCGACCCGCTGCTGCGCGAACAGGAAATCGAAAGCGGGACCACCGTGGCAAGCAACTACCTCCGCACAGTGGTGGCCTTGCCGGTGCTGGAGGGGATCCAGGTCACGACCGAAGTAGCCCCTGGGTTCTCCGCCCAGTACATTCTGGCAGCCGCCAGGTCAGGGGAGGTCGATCTCACGGTGCTGAGCAGCCATGGCAGGACGGGTTTCACGCGCTGGGTGCTGGGCAGCGTTGCACACACGCTGGCGCACGAGAGCACGGTCCCCACCCTCGTCCTGCACGAGCACGAAACCGCGTCTCTGCTCGCACACCCGGACGCCGCACGACCGCTGCGTGCGCTTGTTCCCCTCGATGGCTCCCCGCTTGCCGAGGCCGCACTTGAACCAGCAGCACATCTGGTCGCAAGTCTGGCGACCCAGGGTGAGCTGCACCTGACTCAAGTGGCCAAGTCCTTCCAGACCTCGGCAGAAGAGGGCGTTGAAAGCTCGGGCAACACAGAGGGCGGGGCGCGTGCCAGCACCTACCTGACGCAGGTGGCGGAACGCTGGCAGGTGCTGGCGAAGGAACTCGGGATCTCACTCAGCTGGTCTGTCGCACTCGGGACAGATGTTGCGAGCGCCCTGCTGAGCCAGGCAGAGCCAGGAGCATCAGGGCAGGGAACCGCGGGCAGCCGGGGCTGCGATCTGATGGCCATCTCCACCCATGGCCGGCATGGGCTGGAACGCTGGGTGATGGGCAGTGTCACCGATCGCCTCCTCAACACGACGAGGCTGCCGCTCTTGATCGTGCGGCCACCGCGAAAAGGATGAGGAGTGAAAAGCCTTATTTAAGAAAGGTGAAACATATGATGAGTAACGGGACGAACACAACATTCGGCTCACTCAAACAGATCGATGTCGGCGACCTGAATGTCGGATACGTTGAAGTTGGCCCCAGCGACGGTACCGCGGTCATGCTTTTACACGGCTGGCCCTACGACATTCACAGCTATGCCGATGTTGCGCCGAGGCTTGCACAGGCGGGCTACCGTGTGATCGTCCCGTACCTGCGCGGCTATGGCACGACGCGCTTTCTGTCAAGCGACACCTTGCGCAATGGCCAGCAGTCGGTGCTCGCTGTCGATATCATCGCTTTGATGGACGCGCTCCAGATAAGTAGGGCGATCCTGGCCGGCTTTGATTGGGGCGCGCGTTCGGCCGACATCATCGCGGCCATCTTCCCGGAGCGCTGCAAGGGCCTCGTCTCGGTGAGCGGGTATCTGATTGGCAGCCAGGCAGCCGGCAAGGTGCCGTTGCTACCACAGGCTGAGCTGCAGTGGTGGTACCAATATTACTTCGCCACCGAGCGCGGCCGGGCCGGCTACGATACATACCGGCGCGACTTTGCGAAGCTCATCTGGCAGCTCGCTTCGCCAAAGTGGGACTTCGACGAGGCCACCTTCGAGCGCAGCGCCTCGGCCTTCGACAATCCGGATCATGTCAGCATCGTAATCCATAATTACCGCTGGCGG
Organism: Ktedonobacterales bacterium; assembly: GCA_036000225.1. Classification (GTDB taxonomy): domain Bacteria; phylum Chloroflexota; class Ktedonobacteria; order Ktedonobacterales; family JADMIN01; genus DASYGC01. Next base: position 8,499 of record DASYGC010000280.1, read on the forward strand.
CTCGGACTGGCAGAAGGCGAGGCGAAATATGACGAGTTGGAACGGCGGCTCGCCGCAGCTCCGAACATCAGCGTGCCCACGATGACGCTGGAAGGCGATGCCAATGGCGCACCGCATCCAGAGGCTAGCGCTTATGCCGGGAAATTCTCGGGCCGCTATGCACACCGGGTCATCACGGGCGGTGTCGGGCACAATCTGCCGCAAGAAGCTCCGCAGGGCTTTGCCCAGGCTATCGTCGATGTCGACAGTTTCTAGAGAGGGGAAGGAGTGTCTGATGTTTCAACGCATTGTGGTGCCGCTGGATGGGTCGGCGCGTGCGGAACAAGCCGTGCCGGTTGCGGCACGTATCGCACGCAGCACCGGTGGCCAGGTGCTCCTGCTCGAAGTTGTGAACACGCCAACCGACTACAGTGGCGGTGTGATTCCGGCTGCGACGGAGGTGCTCGAAGAGCAAGTCGAATCTGAGATCCCCATCACTCAGGAGTACCTGAAAAAAATGGCGGGCTCGCCTGTGCTGGCAGGCGTTGAAACACAGGCGGAGGTGCTGTATGGACTGCCTGCGCAGTCCATACTTGGGGCAACCCGGCAGGGTGATCTAGTCGTACTCTGCAGTCATGGTAGAACCGGCTTCGCTCGTTGGGCCTTAGGCAGTGTGGCCCACACGCTCGTCTATCAAAGCGCCGTGCCGGTGCTCGTGCTGACCCAGCATGAAGCTTTCTCTCTGTTGGAGCACCGGGAGACTGATCGCCCGTTGCGTGCATTCGTCCCACTCGATGGGTCAACGTTTGCCGAGACGGCGCTCTCTCCGGCTGCCCACCTCATGGCAGCACTGGCTGCTCCCGCCCAGGGAGCGCTGCACCTGGTGCAGGTGATCCAGGTCGCGATAGAGAGAGGTGAGGAGGGGATGACGAGCGCGGAGAAGGAAGAGGCACTCGTAGGGGCTGGTTCCTACCTGGCTACCACGGCAGAGCGTGTGCAAACGAGCGAGAAGGATCTCAACCTCGCGATTACCTCGAAAGCGGTGCTGGGGGTCGATGTGGCCCACACGCTCCTCGGACTGACAGAACAGGAGGGCTCGAGCACATCTAACCTGATCGCCATCTCCACCCATGGCCGCCATGGTTTAGAACACCGGGTGATGGGCAGCGTGACGGAGCGAGTGCTCACTACCACGAAGCTCCCCATGCTGATTGTGCCGCCACAGACGATGGCATAGATCCCAATACTTAGGGTCGAGCGCTGCGCTCGACCGAACACAGAACCGAAAG
>DASYGC010000281.1:0-3883 GCA_036000225.1 Ktedonobacterales bacterium
ATCGCTGGCGCGGTAGAGCTGCTCGCCGGCGTGGCGCACCAGCAGGAGGCCTTCGGCCTCGCGATGGGCCCAGGTCTCGGGATCTATGGCGCGATAGTCGGCGTAGCCAAGATTGATGCGGCGACAGCGTTCTTCGGGGATGCCGGTGGCCAGTGTCACCTGGATGCGTGGATGCTCGATCTGGTGGGTGGCATCGTAGCTGCCGCTGCCCTTCACATGGGTGCTGTGGGCCAGGATGCTGCCCGGGACGTGCTTGAAGCGTTCCCATTGGGCGAGGAAGTAATCGCGCACGTGGTAGCCCACCTGGTCGATCAGTGCGCCGTGGGTGTACGACACTTCGCTCAGGTGCGGCGCATAGATGATGATCTCGCCGCCCGCGGCGACGGCTGGCTCGGTCTTGTACATCGCTTTGGCCGCCGTCCACAGATCGTCATAGCGCGTGGAGGGCAGTGAGAGCACGCGGCGGAAGGCCTGGGGCACGGTGATGATGTTGAGCGCGCCGGAGAGTTCGGTGGCGGCATCAAAGGCATCCAGATAGGAGCCGATGAACAGGCCGTACAGCGTGTCGTCGTGGAGCACCGCGGCCAGGCACAGCGTGGGGCGGGTGACGAAGGCGGCGGCGCGGTGGATGATGCGCCGCACCAGGGTATCCTTGATGCCGATCGTCTGGAGGCTGGTGGCCAGCGCGCCGACCCAGTGCGTGAAGTCAATGATCTCGGGGCCGGCGATGCCAGGGAAGAAGTACTTGGCGCCACCAGAGAAGCCAGCAACCTCATGCGGATAGACGGGACCGCAAATGATGAGCTGGTCGTACTCATCGATGAGACGATTGAGCGTCACGGGCACTTCGGTGGCGAGCAGTCCGCCGGTGAGCTGAGCGGTCTCGTCGCGCGAGATGGTGCCGATGGTCTTGAGCGCGGCGGGATCGTGCCAGTGATGATTGTGGATGTGGACGTTGGGATAGCGCCTGGCGCGCTCAGCCGTGGGCATGCCCACCAGCCGATCGATCGCCTCCCCGGACATTGGCGGATGCGTGCCCAGTGCGATCAGATAGTCCAGCGCGGCGGCGCGCGGGGCCAGCAGGTCGCTCAGGAGCGCGAAGAAGAGCGGCAGTTGCGCCGTGCGGGTCGCGTCGGGGATGATGACCAGCACGCGCCGGCCATCGAGCGCCAGCGGATCGAGCGCGCGTGCCACGAGGTCGCGCGCCGCGGTGGGCGTCAGCGGCGCGGTGGGTGAGCCAGCGCCAATCATGGCATGTCCTCCTTCTCAGACCAAATCTTGCCGCACCGTCGCGGTTTCCGAGCGGGTGAATCCGCGACTGGAGGCGTGCCGCCACGAAGTCCACCGGCGTGGACTGGAGAGATTTGGTATCAGACGCCGCCAAAGGCGGAGAAGCCGCCGTCAACGGGAATCACACTGCCAGTCACGAAGGCGGAGGCGGGGCTGAGCAGCCAGATGAGCGGGCCGCACAGGTCCGCTGGCGCGCCGAGGCGGGCCATGGGGGTCTGCGCGAGAATGGCCTGCGCGCGCGCGGTGGCGGCACCCGTCTGTTGGTCGGTGAGCAGGTAGCGGTTCTGCTCGGTGAGAAAGAAGCCCGGCGCCAGCGCGTTGACGCGCAGGTGCGGGCCATATTCCTGGGCCAGGTGGACGGCGAGCCACTGCGTAAAGTTGACCAGCGCGGCCTTGGCGGCGCTATAGGCGGGGATGCGCGTCAACGGTCGGATGGCGCTCATCGAGGCGATGTTGACGATGCAGCCGCTGCCGCGCTCGGCCATCTGGCGGCCAAAGACCTGGCAGCAGCGCAGCGTGCCGGTGAAGTTAAGGTCGAGCACGTCACTCACGGCGGCCGGATCGATGTCGAAGAATGAGCGATCTCCCGTGGTGGTGGCTGGCTCCTGGTTGCCGCCCGCGGCATTGACCAGCGCATCGATGGCGCCGAACGCCGCGGTGACTACGCCCGCCGCGCGCACCAGGGTAGCGGGGTCGCGCACATCGCAGGCCATCCCAAGCGCCTGGCCGCCAGCGGCCTGGATGGCGGCGGCCACGGCGGCGCTAGACTCCTCGTGGCGGCTCAGCACGGCTACCCGCGCGCCAGCGGCGGCCAGCGCCCGCGCCATCGCGCCGCCCAGCGCGCCCGCGCCGCCGGTGATGACAATAGTGCGATCGCGCAGGCTAAACAGGCTTGCCAGATCGGTCGTGCCTGGTTCCATGCGATACCTCCCTGGCGTCAGCGGGATGCTACTGGATCGTGGCGGCGAACTGACGAGACTATCCGCGCAACATGGGTTCCACATTCAGCAGCCAGGCGTGAGCGGGGTCGTTGGTCCAGGCGCCGTAGACGTGGCCATGGCCACAGAGGGTCCAGACGTAGCCCAATTGATAGCCGGGCGCGGCGACGACGGGATGGTAGCCGCGCGGGATGATGACGGCATCACCATCGGCGACGGCGAAGACTTCGTCGAGCGCGTCGGGCGCGGCGCGGCGCTCGTAGAGACGCTGGAGTCCAAAGCCGCCGGCGGGCTTGACCGTGAAGAAATAGACCTCTTCGTAGACGGCCTCTTGTGGCGGCGCGTCTTCGTCGTGTTTGTGGGGCGGATACGACGACCAGTTCCCTGGTGGGTTGATGGTTTCACCGACCATCAGGCGCCGCGTGCTGGCGCCGAGGGCGGTGCCAGGCCAGATCTGGCGCGCCCAGTTGGCGGCGCCAACGGTGCGCGCGGGGGCATCCTCTGGGCTGACGATAGCGACCGGCAGCCCTGGCGCGGCCGGCGCCGCGAGCACCAGCAGGTCGGCGCGCGGGCCATCGCTGGTGAGGCGGTAGGGCGTTGCGGGCGGCAGGCAGACACAGGTTGGGCCACCGCTGAAGGGATCGCCACGTCCTCCCAGCCCGGTCTGCCGCTGCGCGCCGGCCTCCAGGGTGATGGTGCCGGAGAGGATATCCAGTACGACCTCCTGGTCGCCGGTGGTGGCTTCGTAGGCGCGCCCACTGACAACCCCCAACCGGCCAATGCTGAGCCAGCGGAGCGCGCTGGTGTGCGGCGCGGCGATCGCGACAGGGCCTTCCTGAAAGCCATGCCCCTTGATGAGCAGTGCGCTGGCCATGTGGGGTGCCTCCTTCTCCAGTGTTCCCGTGTAGATAGCAGTATGGCACAGGGAGCGTGGCTAGCGCGGCTTGGGCGGCGCGCCATGCCAACAACCTCCGGTTCGTGCTATCATGCTCCAAATAGGAGCAATTGACGCGGGTGCCGCGTCACGCGACGTGATGCGCGACGGGGCGGGAGGACGGCATGCCAGCGGGCGACTCTGGAAGTCAGAGCGGCACTCGATCCAGTGAGATGCTGGGGGCGGTGCGCCGGTGCCCATTGCTGATCGTGCTGTCAGGGCCATCGGGAGTCGGCAAGACGACCATCACCCAGGCGCTGGTCAGGCGCGGCTGGAAGGGGCATGTGGTGGTGACGGCTACCACGCGGCGTCCCCGGCCGGGCGAGCGAGACGGCGTGCACTACCACTTCCGCACGGCCGAGCAGTTTCACGAGATGATCCAGACCGGCGAGCTGCTGGAGCACGCCGAGGTGCACGGCAACTGGTATGGCGTGCCGGCCTCGCCGGTGCGCGCGCAGCTGGCGGCGGGCGCCGATGTGATCCTCACCATCGATCCACAGGGCGCGCAAACGATCCGCGAGCGCACCACGGGCGCGGTCTCGGTCTTCCTCATCCCGGAATCACTGGATGAACTGGTGGAACGCATGAGCCGGCGCACCTACGACTCCGTAGAGCAGCGGGCGCTGCGCCTGCTGAACGCCGAACGCGAGATGGCCGAACTGCCCCGCTACGAGTACGTCATCATGAATCGCCAGGGCCAGCTCGACGATGCTGTGGCACA
>DASYGC010000282.1:0-3012 GCA_036000225.1 Ktedonobacterales bacterium
CCGCTCGCCAGCCAGGGCGAGTTGCTGGGCCTGCTCGCGCTGGGACCGCGTGTGAGCGGGCAGACGGAGGTAGCACCCTCCTGGGGCCGCAGGGTGCTCGACCTGCTCGCCATTCTCTACCCCTTCACGGATCGTCAGCGGGACTATACCCGCGAGGACCGTGGCGTGCTCAACACGCTGGCGGCGCAGGTGGCGCCCGCGTTGCGTGTGGTGCGGCTGGTGCGCGAGCAGCAGGCGCGGGTGCGCGAACGGGATCAGATCGAGCAGGAACTGCGCACCGCACAGCGGATTCAGCGCACCTTCCTGCCCAAAGACGTGCCGCCCCTGCCCGGCTGGCAACTGGTGCCCTACTATCAGCCCGCGCGCGAGGTAGGTGGCGATTTCTATGACTTTCTCAGCTTCGAGGATGGCCGCGTGGGCCTCATCATTGGCGATGTCACTGGCAAAGGCATCCCCGCCGCCCTGATGATGACCGCCACACGCACCATGCTGCGCACCGCCGCCCAGCAGCAGGCAACCCCAGGGACGGTGTTCGAGCGGGTCAACGAGGTGCTCCACGCCGATATCGCGCCTGGCATGTTCGTCACGTGCTTTTATGTCCTGCTCGATCCGCGCACGGGTGATCTGCGCTTTGCCAACGCGGGGCATGAGCCGCCCTACCGGCGCCATGCTGGCTGTGTCAGCGAACTCTGGGCTACCGGCATGCCGCTGGGGCTGATGCCTGGCATCCAGTATGAGGAATATCAAGCCACGCTGGCGCCCGGCGAGAGCCTGCTGTTTTATAGCGACGGTCTGGTGGAAGCCCATAACCCCGCGCGTGAGATGTTCGGCTTTCCGCGCCTGAAGACGCTGCTCGAAGCGCCAGAGAGCGGTGCCGCCGGTCCGGTACCGCAGGGCGAGACGCTCATCGCTGCCCTGCTGGCTGCCCTGGCGCGATTCACCGGCGACAGTTGGGAGCAGGAGGACGACGTGACGATGCTGACGCTGTACCGCGAGGCGCACCGCTGAGCAATTGGCCCAGTGCGAGCGGATAAGCAACGTGTGATACCAAATCTCACCACATCGTCGAGGTTTCCGAGTGGGTGAATCCGGGCGCATACCCATGCGCCCCTACGGCGTTCCGCCACGAAGTCCACCTGCGTGGACTGGGACGATTTGGTCTGAGCGGCACACGCACTGAGCGGCACACACGGCAGCCCCATCGGGCTGCCGTGTGTCGCTCAGACGGGCTCGGGGAGAAGCTTATTTGCCGCCGGCAGCCGCGTAGCGCTTGGCGATCTCGTCCCAGTTGACGACATTCCACCAGGCGGCCAGATAGTCGGGCCGGCGATTCTGGTACTTGAGATAATAGGCGTGTTCCCACACGTCATTGCCCATGATCGGCGCGAGGCCGTCCATCAGGGGACTATCCTGATTGGGCGTGGACATAACGTGCAGCTTGCCGCCGTTCTCCAGCGCGAGCCAGGCCCACCCCGAGCCAAAGCGCTTGGTGCCGGCTTCATTGAATTTCGCTTTGAGCTCGTCGAACGAGCCGAACGCGGTGGTGATGGCGGTGGCCAGCGCGCCGGTGGGCGCGCCACCGCCATTGGGTTTCATGATCTGCCAGAACATCGTATGGTTGATGTGGCCACCCGCGTTGTTGCGCACCGTGGCGCGCATGCTTTCCGGGACTTCGTTCAGCCGTTTGATCAACTCTTCAATCGACAGGCTCGCGAGTTGCGGCTCGCCTTCCAGCGCCTTGTTCAGGTTGTTGACGTAGGCCGCGTGATGCTTGTCGTGGTGCAGTTGCATAGTCTGCTCGTCGATGTACGGTTCCAGCGCGTTGTACGCGTACGGCAATGGGGGAACTTCGAAAGCCACGTCCAGTCCTCCTTCGATACAAGGCAACCCGCGGCGGGTCCGCCAATCGGATCCGCACGTTGACACATGGGGTGTTGTCGCATGGCGCGGGCCAAAGATGGCGCCGCCGGCTGCCATGCGCCAGCACCTGCCGTCTGATGGGCCGCGCGCTTCGGCACCTGCCACTGCGCATGTATGGCCGCAACGGCGCTCCCATCGCTGGAGCCGGACACATTATAGTCTGCCGCCGTGCGCGCGTGGCTACCTGCCAGCGCACATCGTTTGTGTGTCCGCATGGACGCGCCAAGGGGCGCCGGCGCCCGCGATCAAGCGGGCCGCAACCAGGCGAGCGCGTTACTGGATGGCTACCCCAGCCGTTTCATCCATGACGCGACCAGACGAACCGGCAACCCCGGCCTCGATGTCAATGAGGACATCGCTGAGGACAAGGAGCAGCAGCCATGCGCGTGCCATCCCATGGCCGGGCGATCGTGCGCCGGATCTCACCCCATGCGGAGAGTCGGACCTACCGCCCAGGCGACTTCGTGCTGGTCCGTAGTGGCGGCACGCTGGCGGCGGCGCAGGAGGTCGCTTCCGGCGGCCCATTCCACCACGTCAATCACGCGGCGCTCATCGTGGACCCGACGGGCGGGCTGATCGAGATCGATCCGCGCCTGGCGCCTGGCACCGCGCGCCTGCGTCGCACTCACCTGAGTGACTATCTGGCGGCGAACATTCCCTGCTGGGTGGGCTATGTGGAACTACAGGCGGGGACACGCCAGCTGGTGGTAGATTTTGCCGAGCGTCTGCTCGCCAGTGAGGCGCGCTTGAGCACGCTGGGGGCCGCGACGCTGTTGCTGCATCTGCTGGTGGGTGTGGCCCCGCGCGAGCACACCGCCCACCATGCCTGGCTGCGACCACTGCATCCGGTGTTCGATAATCATGCGCTGGTGTTGCGCGAGGAGCACACCTGGCTGGCCGGCGAGTTTGTGGCGCGGGCGCTCGAGCGCGCCGGCTTCATGTGGGACCGCGATCCAGCGTACATCACACCAGCCGAGCTCTTCGCGCGCTTTCACCTGCGCGACGAAGCGGAGGGTGGCGTGGTGGTGCCGCTGACCGCCGCGCGCCGCGCGCCGCGCACCGGTCGTGTGTCGCCCGCGCCACGTGGGCCAG
>DASYGC010000283.1:0-1539 GCA_036000225.1 Ktedonobacterales bacterium
GCGCAAGGAGTATTCGGCGATGGTGTGGTGGCGGTTGATGGCGGCAAGCATTCGGCGCGCGGGCATGTGGTCGCTGCTGCTCGCGCTGGGAGTGACCCTTGCGCTCCTCTGGACACTCCAGCCGTTGGCGCACACCTACGCGCCCAACGCCGGCCACGACTTTATTCTGCTCTACGCCGCCGCCCACGCCCTACGCGACCACCAGAACCCCTACGATCCCGCGACGTTGCTGCGCTACGCCCGCATGAGCGGCATGGGGATCATCTACCTGGTTGATAAATCTCACCACCTGAACCAGCCCTACGTCTACCCGCCGCTGTTCGCGTGGCTGGTGATCCCGCTCACCTTCTTTAGCCCCGCGCACGCGCTCGTCGCCTGGCGCGTCATCTGCGCCCTCGGCGTCTTCGTCGGAACCTACGGCGTCACCGCGCCGTGGCGCACCGAGGTCGGCATCCTGCGCACGCGGGCGCGCCGGGTCGTCTTCGCGGGGCTGAGCGTTGTGGCGCCGGTCACGGTCTACGGCCTGTACTGGGGCAACCCCGTCGAGCTCGTGTATGCCGCGATGGGCGGCTGGGTGTGGCTGCTCTGGCGACGGGGGAAGTGGACCGATGTGGCCGCCGGCGTCCTCATGAGCGCGTCGCTCCTCAAGCCGCAGCTTGCCCTGCCGGTGGCCGCGCTCTCAGCCGGCTGTTTCCTCTGGGGCGCGGACGCCGCGCGACGGCGCTGGCGGGTGGCGAAGGGCTTCTTCGGCGCGAGCCTCGTTCTGCTGCTGCTCGATCTGGCGGTGACTGGTCCGGCCCTGCTGCTGGCGTGGCCGCGCTCGATCCTCTACCTCGCGCGGATGACGGACACCCAATCCGACATGCCCTCGCTGCTCGGGCTGCTCAAGTACTATCTGCAACATCTGCCGGTGCGCCTCTACACGCAGATCACGCTGCTCGTCGTCGTCCTCACCGTAGCCGCGACGATCGCGCTCTACTGGCGGCTGCGTGGCGCCCTCAGCCCCACCGCGCTCTTTGGGCTGCTGACTGTACTCTGGTGCTTCGGCACACCGTACGGGCACGCCAATGACGAGGTGTTGCTGATTCCCGGCGCGTTGGCGCTGCTGGCCGTCGTCAACGCCGTCGGTCTTGGCTGGGCACGGCGTGGGGCGGCGCTCTGGCCGCGTGACCGCGCGGGCGCGCTCCGGCTAGCCGGTGAGTGTCTCAGCGTGGGGCTGGCGCTGACGGCGGTGGTTGGCCTGTACGCCGGCGGCATGCTGCAATGGGTTCACTACCACGCCCATAGCTTCCCGATCAATATCGCGATGGCGCTGGCGCCGTTCGCGCTGCTGGTTGCGCTGGCCGTCGCGCTGCCGCTGCCACAACTGATCGCGCGATTGAGCCCCTTCCCCACACGGCAAGCGACACGCCCCACGCCAGAGATCGCGCGACGCGAAGCCGTTGGAGCCGCCTCACGCGCGCCGTAACCGCGCCGCCGATGTCTCTCCACCGCTTCGCCACCCGCCCACAACCGAATCTTTACGCCACCAACCTACCA
>DASYGC010000284.1:0-4634 GCA_036000225.1 Ktedonobacterales bacterium
GCTGGTGCATGTGCATCAGATGGTGCATGCCGGCGACGTCATCGGGCTGGAAGGCTCGACCGGCTGGTCCACGGGGCCACACCTGCACTTTTCCGTGCAGTGGGACAACCTCGCCGTGGACCCGATGCTGTTCTTTGGCGAAAGCCAGTACGAGATCACGCACTTCCGCCAGGATTGAACGGGCGCGGGGCTACGGTGCCGTGTGCGTCCCGCGCGGTGTGGGCATCAGCCCCGCGCGGCGACGATGGGCGCTGAGGTAGGCGAGATCGCCGCCCACCGCGCGCAGGGCGCGGCGCGCGCCCTTGGGGATGAAGAAGAGCGCGCCGGTATACAGCGGCTCCTCGCGGTCGTCCAGCACCAACACGCCCTCACCGGCCACCACCACGCCGATGACATCCACCTCGGCGTTCACATGCGCCGCCACCCCATCACCCGCGCTGAAGCGCAGCAGGTTCAGGTTGAGGTCCGCGCTGCTGAGCGACCAGGCGGGCCCGCTCACGCCATCCGCCGCGGCCCTGGCGGCCAGCGCGGTGAGATCGAGCACCTGGGCGGCGGACTCTTCCATGATGGATCACTCCCTGGCGCGTAGTTCGAATACCCCCTCGGCCAGCCGGGCGCCGGTCTGGTTGGCGCAGTGGACGCCCACGCGCAGCGTCCCAGTCGCCGCATCGGCGGCCAGCACCTCGGCGGAGGCCGTGAGCGTATCATCGGTCTGCGCGCTGGCCGCGCAACTGATCTCGGCCCGCGTCAACGTCGCGGCCGCCAACCCGCCCGCATGCTGCGCGGCGGCGGCGGCCAGCAACGCCGCCACCAGCGCGCCCGGAACTAGCGTTGGTCCCGGCGGCTCGGGTTTGGCGGGCTCCTCGGGGGTAGGTGGCTGATCGGTTGCCACCAGAGTGAAGAGGGCCACATCCGCGTCTGAGATCTGCTTTGTCAACGAGATGACCGCGCCAACCTGAGGGATTGTACCAGTCGGCATGCTGTGCCCCCTAATTTCCACATACGTGAGCGAGCAGCGCGAGTATAGCACGAGCGGCACGCCATGGCAAATGCTCCCCTACCTCCCGGTCCCGCGAGTTCCGTCCTGATGCTCCCGGCACAGAATAGGTAGGTGGAACAAGAAGATCGGCAATTCTCCCACACAGCGCGGCATGTGCCAATTGGAGGCGTAGCAGCATGAATCTCGAAGACGAACTGACCGAGTTGCTCGCGGGGCTGGGAGTGGTCATGGAGCATGGGCCGACGGTCAGCGCGAGCCTGGCGCCCGATCCCGATGATGACCTTCGCGTGGAGAGCGATGACGTGAGCGACGATGACCTCCCGGCCGGTGAAGCGGCCCAGCCTTCTGAACTGTGCCTGTTTCAGACCTCGCGCGAGCACTACGGGGTCTTCTACCGCCTCGACCTGATCGAAGGAGCGCCCCAACTGCGCATCTTCCTGCCGGATGAGTGCGGCGCGATGAAGATGCGCTGCTACCTGGTGCGTGGCGCCGCCGGCTCGCCGCTACGCGCGTGGTTTGGGGCGACGCACGCCCACAACGGGTCGCCGGCCTTCGATGACGCGCGCGACACCGCGCAGCAGCACCTGCTCTTCGCCGCGGGTGAGGTGATGAAGCGGCTGTTCTGGGCCAGCGAACTGGAGACCGCGTGCTTCCCCGCCGAGATCGAGGTGCGGCGCCTGGCCTGAGGCGGGCGATGTTTAGATAACGCGGCCAGAGCGCACACCCGTGCGCGACGACGGAGATAACGCGGCCAGAGCGCACACCCGTAGCGTAGCATCGCCATTACATGTCGATCAGGTCGTGGGTATCATCCAGCCAGATATTGCGGCGCAGCATGGGCGGGGGCGTGAGCGGGCACGACCGGTGCGCCAGCACGAAGTCGGGCCAGGTGCGGACGAGCGCCAGGAACGCGGCGGCCACCACCGGATCAAAGAAGGTCCCAGTACCCGCCCGCAGGCGGTCGCAGGCTTCAGCGCAGGTGAGCGCGGCCTTATAGGACCGCTCGGAGGTCAGGGCGTCGAAGACGTCGGCGACGGTGAGGATGCGTGCCGCCAGAGGAATGGCCGCGCCGGTGAGGTGATCGGGATAGCCCCGCCCGTCAAAGGCCTCATGATGGTGGCGCACCGCGGCGACGATGAAATCCGCCGCTCCATAGATTTCCAGCATGCGCGCGCCGATCGCGGGATGGCGTTCCATATCCAGGCGTTCATCTGACGAGAGCGCGGAATCCTTGAACAACACCTCATTGACGATCCAGGTCTTGCCCAGATCGTGGACCAGCGCACTCAGCGCGAGATCGTGTGCCGGCCGGCGCGACCAGCCAAGCTGGCGCGCCAGGCGCTGCGCATAGGTGGCGACGCGCCGGGAATGGTCATAGGTGATGATGTCGCGCTCGCGGATGCTGCGTGCGAGCTCGTGCACGATGCGCCGCGAGTCAAGTCGCGCTGCGGGATCCATAATCTCCACCACGGACACGGATCTATCCCTCACTCTTCAGGACCATAGGCCAACATACCCGCGCAACGCAAGCGCGCGGGGAAGGATTCTGTGGATTAGAACGCTGGGTCGTTTATGGGGTAACTGAAGCGGTACTCGCCGCACGCTGGAATCCCGCGCCAGGGACGAAGGGGCCATGCGATTCGCGTGCCAGGCCGCCAGCGAGTATACTTGCCAGGCGCTACCAGATCGTGTCGCGCCGCCATCAACGACCGCGCGACGTTGTCACGCTCGTGCGCGCAACGCCCACAAAGGTACATGCTCTTGAACCTGCGGTGCCCGCATTGTCTCGCGCTGATTCCTGAGAAGGCCGCGCGCTGCGCGGTCTGTGGCGGAGCGACCGATGCCGCACCGGTGGCGCCGGCGTCCGACGCGATCCGCCTCGCCCCCGAACTGACGCCGCCAGCCAGCGCGCCGCGCGGCCAACCAGGCATGGGATACTGGCTGTTGCGTGCGGTGGGCGCCGTGGCGCTCGTCGTGATGATTCTGGGGACGCTCCTGGCGCTGGCGCTGCTGCTGGCGGCGGCGGGGTGGGGCGCGATCGCCTGGCCGGCGTTCATCGGCATCGCCGGCGTGTTCGCCCTCAGCGGGCTGTTGCAGGTGGAACGCCAGCGACGGCGGCTGGCCGGGCTGCTGGCGCCCGCGGTGGATGCCACGACGCCCGCCGAGCTGTCCGATCTGGAGCTGGTCCATCTCTTCGCCGGGCGTTTCGCCGCGCCGGGGCGCGGGCACGATGCCTTCTGGCCGCCGCTCTCGCCGGTGCCGGTCCGCGCCGAAGAGGCGGCGTGGCGTGCCATCGCCGCCACGCTGCTGGACCTCGCCGAGCGCGAAGTGGTGGAACTGGAGCCGCGCACGCTCCCGGCGGCCCATGGGTCTATCGCGGGGATGGGCATCCGGCTCGTGCGTCCACTGCCCCAGGGCGATGCGCTTGCCAGTCATCTGCTGCATCCGCTGGTGCGGCGGGGGGTGGGCGCCTCCGCCATCGTGAGCGATCTCGCCAGCCAGCATCTCATGCCGCACCGCTGGCCCGCGCGCGCGCTGCTGGAGTCGGCGCATGAGCACCTGACGGCACTCGGCTTCTACCGTCCGCCGGGCATCCATCCACGGGGGAAGCCGCGGCGCCTGTGGACGCTGCCAGGTGATTGGCTGAGCGCGGCGATCTTGCGGCCCGTACGCCCCGATCCGGTGCGGATCGCCAGCGCGCGGCCGGCGCTCGCCGCGCTGGAGCAGCGGCTGATCGCCTGGGATACGCGTGACGCGGCGCAGGTGGCGCTACTCTACGGGGAGATACGCGCCGGTTTGCTGCGCGCGCGGGCCCGCGCGCGCCATACGGCGGGATAATCCATTGGGATCATCCAATCGGCGGGATACGCCGTGGGGTGATCCGCCGGTGACGGGCGCACTTCTGGCGGGTTGATACCTCGGCGCGTCCCAACCGTAGAATAAGAAATAGGTGGTGAAATCATGCCCATGGTGTGCGACACCTCCCAGGAAAGGCGGTGACGTGATGCAACATCTTCCGGTAGTCGCGGCCGGTCGGATGATCAAACATGCCGTGGGCGTCCTGCTGATTGCCTGGCGGCGCGCGTTTCGCGCGGGAGTTATCGCCGGTCTGGTGGGCATTCTGCTCGTCGAGATCGGCGCGATTGTGCTGACTCATCACTTTCCGCCGTCGGGCATCACGCAAATCGTGGCGGTCGCGATGGGTATCGCGCTGGGCTATGCCGTCGGCGCGACGGTCGCGGCCGATGAGATCATCGCCGGCATTGTCGCCGCCATTGGGTTGCTGCTGGGCGAGGCGGAGGCAGGTGTGCGCCAGGCGGCACGCATCGCGGAGCGCGAAGTGGGCGACGTGCGCGGCGCCGTATTGCGGCTGACGGGCCTCGATACGCTGGCGCGCAAGTTCGCCCCACGCGACGCGCTGAGCGCGGCCGCGGCGCCAGACCACGCGCGCGCGCCGGCCCATGGGCGCGCCAGCGGCATCAGCATCGCGGAAATCCTGGCCGCGGCGGCCGCCGCCGCGCCGGTGGCTGCCGCGGCGCTGCGTTCACGCGGCGACGCGCGAACCATCGCCCCACTACCGCGTGAACTGGTCAACGCCACGGTTGATCTCCCCGCCGCCGCGCAGGCGGAGCCC
>DASYGC010000285.1:0-2121 GCA_036000225.1 Ktedonobacterales bacterium
TTGGCCTGCCTATCGAGCAGATCTTCCAGCCTGACGAGGCGTGAGCGGCCAGCTCCGGCCATCTCCGGCCAGCTCCGGCCAGCTCCGGTCACCTCTACCCATCACTTTGCGCCACCGCCCCGCCAGCCCTTGCCGAATTAGAACGCATGATCTATACTTCCGCCACGTGACCACAAGGGAAGCATTGGCGCGCACGGGGGCGCATGGGGGGAGGTGGGGTGATGGCGTCGGGATCCTCCAGCTATCTGGATGTAGCGGCCTACCTGCGCGCGGCGACCAACCAGGAGACTGCCTCGCTGCTGGGCCTGAACACGACCACGAGCGGGCCGAGCCAGCCCGCCGGCAGCCTGTCGCTGGTGGTGGCGGCCGCGGCGGGCTGGGCGGCGGGGCCGGCCTGGCTGCTGGATGGGCCATCGGGCGAGGTGGTGCAGTTGACCGGCAGCGCCGATGGCACGCATGTGAGCCTGGCCGCGCCGGGCACCGCGTTCGCGCACGCCGCGGGCGTCAGTCTCAGCCAGGCGGGCACGGCCGGTGCGCTGGCCGAGGTGCTGCTGCGCGCCAGCGCCTGGATCGAGAACTACTGCCGCCAGGGCGTACCCGGTGACCGCGCTCTCTTTGCCGCCACACGCACCGAACGCTGGACGATGCCCTCCAGCCGCGCGCATCTCGACCGCGACCAGGTGCTGGTGGTGCGGCCCGGCCATTTCCCCGTCCAGAGCGTCAGCGCGCTGGCCATCGAATTCGGCCAGGGCCAGTCGCTGGCCTTCGATATCACCCAGCTCGAAATGCCTTCCAGCGGCCGGCTGGTGGAACTGCCGTATCTGCTGCAAGGCAGCCCCAATCCCGGCCAGCAATTGTTGCTGGAGAGTCGCGGTCTCTCGCGCGCGCGCCGCCAGTGGGCGGTGCTCACCTATGTGGGCGGCTTCAGCGGCGGCGGCGTGCCCTACGACGTGCAACAGGCCTGCGCCTGGGTCGCCAGCGATTTCCTGGGCTATCGGCAGAATCCCACCGGCGCCGCCGAGTTGCGTTTGGGCAAGAAGGCGCTGGTCAGCCGCTTGCGTGGCGACCTCTCAGGCGACAGTGTGCTGCTGTTGCAGGCCAAGGCCGCGCTGGAGCTGTACAAGGAGCGCGAGCCATGATCCAGACCACCGTGCGCCTGGAACGGCCCGAAGGGAACGTGCTACTACGCAGCATCCCCATGCAGATCGAGCAGGCCTCAGAGCTGGCGCGGCGCGAGTTGGAAGATGCGCGCCCCTTCGACCTCTTCGCGCTCTACACCACCCAGGGCGTGCCGGCCATCCCGATCCGGCGGCGCGACCTGCTGGTTGACGAACTGAATGCCGATCCCGAAACCGGCCAGCCGGCGCGCTACCGCGTCGCCGGTCTGGTCGAGACCTTCGAGAACGACCATCAGGAACTGCTGGCCGAGCGCGTCGTCGGCGCGTGAGGCTGGTCACGATTCCTGGCGAGTGATACCTGCGCTTCGGTCGAAGCCAGTGTCATATGAATACATGGTTTCGGCGCATACTTCGCCGCGAGATGATCTTCACGGGCGATCTCTCGCATCTCGGCCCAGGTGACCTTGCGTTCCAACGAGCCCGCGGCACCGGCGAGCGACGCCACCGTCGGGTACTGAGGGACACGCAGGGTCACCGTCCCATCATCTTCGATGACAAACACGATCCGATCGTGGGCCGATAGACCCAGGCGCTCGCGCACGGCTTTGGGGATGGTCACCTGCCCTTTGCTCGTGATGGTGGATGGGAACTCTTGCATATGCGCTCCATGTGGTAAGGCGTAAATCTATCGGTAAGGACATCATACTACGTCCTTACTGGACTGTTATCTCCAGTTCAGCGATGGCGGCGGCGTGACCGGGTAGACCGCGAGTCCGGTGTAGATGCCGCCGCACCTGTCAACCGCGCTGCCTGGCAAGCGGCAGTCGCCACGTGCTATGCTGAGTGCGGGAGCGTGCGCATCCAACCGCGCGGCCAGAGATCTGCCTCGGCACGTGGATGCGCGACCGGTACCGCTGGCCATGCAACCCCGCCCTACGTAGGGGCGTCCGGTGGACGCCCGTGTGCCCGCGCCTCCACAGCAACCACCCCGAGGCTTGAACAT
>DASYGC010000286.1:0-1963 GCA_036000225.1 Ktedonobacterales bacterium
CGTCACGCCCAGGTCGGCGGCGACCTCCGCCGTCACGTTCGCCATGCCATAGATCTCTGGGCTGATCGCGCGGCGTCCGGCGGCGGCGTCCACAGCCAGGGTCAACGGTTGCGCCGTGACCTGACACTGCACACTGCTTGGCGCGGCGGCCGCGACGCCAAACTTGTCTTTCACGGCGCCCAGCGTGACGGTGTAGGCCCCGCCTGCGCGCAGCGGTTGCGGCAGGGTGACGCTGACGGTGTGGACATGATCATGGTAGCGCGTGGCGACCGGCGCGATGGGGTGAGCGGCAGGATACGCGCTGTCCGCGCCGTCGGTGGACGTGACAGCGTAGAGCGTGGTCTGCCCGGTGCTGGCGGGGTCCATCGGCTGTGTGAAGAGCAGCGTCACTGTCGACAGATCGTAGGTCCACGCTTTCGAGGCGACGGGCGGTGTGAGATCGGGGTGGTAGACGAAGCGCAGGTCAGCCAGGTCAATGTTGCCCTGCGAGGAGCCAGTGCCCGACGCGATCACCAGCGCGGTGTACTGCCCGTTGACGGCGCGCATGGCTGCCAGCGGCGCACGGGCGAGCCGCCACTGATTGTGCGCGATGCCTCCGCCCTTGGTGTAATCGCCGAGCGAGACCGGTGGGGTCCAGACGCCGTCGCCATCCACCAGCGAGACATTGGCAAGCTGGCCGCCGGAGGTTTCGCCGCGGACCCAACATTGCAGGTAGCCCATGCCAGTCGTATCCAGATGTTCGTTGACGAGTTTGAGCGCGGCATGGTTGGCAAGTTGGAGCGCGATGACGGCCTTGCCAGCATAGGTCACGCGCGTGTCGGGCAGGCGGCGCTTCGCCCACGACCAATCAGACCAGCCAGCGGCCAGCGCGCCACTAAAGACGACAATGTCTTGCGGCGTGCTCATCGGCCCATCGGGCAGCGGGTGTGGATGGCCTGGCGGCGTCTGCTCGATGCCCAGCAACTTGTCGAGGTCGCTACGAAACCCGTTGATGAGGCCCAGTTCGGCGGAGAGACCGGCGCAGGCGAGAAATCCCAGGCTGGCGCCGCCGACGACGAGGATCTTTCTGCGGCTCGGGCGGAGGAGAGAATGCGCGGCAGGTGGCCGCGCGTCGTCGTCGGGCCACTGCTCCTCCTGGTCGGTCGCCGGCGCGATCTCACCGCGCGCGCCTGGCTGATGGCCGTCCATTGCGTTTCTCCTTCGCGCAGGCCCGGATTCAGACCGCACAGGGTATCAGGCGCGCGTGGCGCGCGAGGTCGAGAGTTGGTCGCGTTAGACCCGACCGCGGAGCCAGCGGGGAAGCTGTGAATCGGTCGCGTTGAGCACCACACTGCGCACGGTGTTGTCGTCCATGCGAGTCAGCGCCTCTTTCATCTGGTAATCGCGCGTCTGTCCGGCGCGCACTACGAAGGTGATCGAGTCGGCGATCGTGGTGGCAAGCACGCCGTAGCTGGAGGTCAGGATCGGCGGCAGGTCGAAGACGAGCAGCGCGCCGCTGGCGTCCAACCGCTGCCGCAGGTCGCCGGCGGTGAGCTGGCGAATCAGGCGCGACGCCTGGCCCCTGGCGTTGCCGGCGGGTAGGACGAAGAGGTGATCCGAGACCTGCCGCAGCGCGGTCGCGAGCTCGCACTCGTTGCGCAGATATTCGCAGATGCCCGGCTCCGGCGCGATGCCGAGCACGCGATGAACGCCGGGATGGGAGAGATCGGCCTCAACGAGGACAACGGGCGCGTCCAGGTCGGCGGCCATCGCGGCGGCGATACCGACGGCGACGGTGGTGCGCCCCTCACCCTCGGAGGCGCTGGTCACGCCGATCGCGGAGATCAGATCCTGGGTGTCCAGCGGCTGCATCGAGAGATAGATGCGCCGAAAGTGTTCGAGAATGGTCTCGCCACGCCGGTAGGCGACGATACCGCGTTCTTTGCCGGGCGCGGGGCGCACGCTGCTGGACCGGCCGACCGCG
>DASYGC010000287.1:0-4030 GCA_036000225.1 Ktedonobacterales bacterium
TCCTTGGCCATCAATTCCTGATGGCGCAGCACCAGTTCATCGGGCATTTCGCCCACGTGCCCGCCGGTCACCAGCATGCCCGCGTGCAACTCATCGGCGTAGTACGTCAGCTGCTCGATCACCGTGTCCACACTGCCGACGATCACTACCCCCGTGTCAATCAGCTCCTTCAGCGTCGCTTTGCCGCGTTGCGGCGCGCCGCTCATCAGCATGCCTCGCATGCTCCCCTCGCTCATGTAACCCGGCGGGAAGTTGAACTCCGGCCGCACCTTCAGCCCCGTGTGGAACAGCCACATCAGGTACTTCTCCGCCTCGCGCATGGCGAGCTCGTCGGTTTCGGCAACCACCACCGGCACACAGAACGCCAGCTGCTCGGGTTGCGCCTCGTAGCCGTATTTTTCCTCCGCGATGCGCCGGTAAAGCGCATACGCCTGCTTGCGCTGCTCCATCGGCATGAACACCGTCATGTAGGGATAGCGGTGCTCGGCGGCGAAGTCAATCGTCTCGCGGCTGGCCGTGCCGGGCAGCCAGATCGGCAGCGGCTGCTGGACGGGGCGGGGCCAGGTGTTCACATAGCGATAGCGGTAGTGCTCGCCTTCCCAGGCGAAAGGGCCTGGCCGGGTCCACGCCGCGATGATCAGATCGTGCGCCTCGTTCATGCGTTCGCGGCTGATAGTGGGATTCATGTTGTAGCTGAAGTATTCCATGCCGGTACCGCGCACGAAGCCGGAGATGATGCGCCCACCGCTGATGACATCGAGCATGGCCAGCTCTTCGGCCACGCGCAGCGGATCGTCGTGTAGCGGCAGCGCGTTGCCCACGATGCCGATCTTGGCGCGCTTGACCCGCTGTGTCAGCGCCGCCGCCATGATGTTGGGCGAAGGCATGGTGCCATAGGCGTTCTGGTGGTGCTCGTTGACGATCACGCTGTCCCACCCCAGCCGGTCGGCCCGCTCGATCTCGTCCAGATAGCGATTGTAGAGCGCGTGCCCTTTGATGGGATCGTAGAGCGTGTTGGGCAGCGTCACCCAGGCTGAATCGTACTTCTGGTCGAAGTCAGCGGGCAGATAGGGCCAGGGCATCAGGTGGAAATAGTGAAATTGCATGCGCGGCATCGCGGTGCGCTCCTCCCTCATCACTCTGGGTCGGCAAACGCGGCGATCGCCGCGCACCACTCCGCGGGCTGCTCGAACATCGGCATATGTCCGGTGCCCGCTAGCGTCACCAGTTGTGAGCCGGCAATTAGCTGGTGGAGCGTTTCACCGTAGATCGGCGGTATCAGGCGGTCGGTCGCGCCCCACACGATCAGCGTGGGGCAGGTAATGCGCTCCAGCCGGCGCTCCAGCTTGGGATCGTAGTTCGGATTCCAGGCCAGCGAGGCCAGCGTCGTGCGCTGGCGATATTGATCCAGCAGGTAGTCCACGTTGACCTCCGCCGGCAGCAACGGCGCGGCCGCCAGAGGGTTGTCGAAGCACGCGGCCACCAGTTCGTGCGCGTTCATCGCGAAAATATCGCCGATCGGCGAACCCTTCACGCGGATACCCGCCGCATTGCAGAGGATCAGCCGCGCCACGCGCTCAGGATACCAGACCGCCAGTTCCAGTGCCATCCAGGCGCCGAGCGAGTGCCCGGCGACGAGTGGCCGCTCCAGGCCGAGCGCATCGAGCAGATCGCGCAGGTAGAGCACATAGTCGCTCATGTCGCGCATCCAATCGGGTCGCGCCGTCAACCCAAAGCCGGGAATGTCGGGAGCGTAGACATGGAACCGCTCGGCCAGCCGCTGGTGTGCGTCGAGCCAGAGGTTGCCCAGGAACGTGCCGTGCAGGTAGAGCAGCGGAGGGGCATCGGGCGAACCCGCCTCGAAGAGGTGGGTGGCGATTCCGCGCACATCGAGGGTGCGGTTGGCCGGTTCAGCGGTTGGAGCCGCGGGGGGGCGAGTTGGACGAGCGCGTCCAGCCATGCGTCATCCTCCAGGTCGGTCAGCCACGGGCGTATCTCCATACGTCCCCAACGCACTACAACGACACCTGAAACTGCCTCTCAGGATAGCACAGTCCCCTATCCGCTGCCCTGGGCGGCTATCCGCCACCAGCACAGGGGAAGACGAGAGTGGCACTGCCGCCATTCGAACTGAAGGTTACCGTGAGAACCAGCTGAGTGTCCTGGCCGGCGAGTGTGATCCGGCGGCTCAGTGGCGGAAGCCGAACAGCATGACGAGCGTGCCGATGGTATACAGCGCCAGCCAGGTGTAGCTCACGATGAGGGCCAGGGTGGCGATCCAGCGCGCCTCGGGCACCGGTGGATCCTGCCGGCTGGCCAGACACCAGTGGGCGAGCGCCAGCGCGGGCAAGCCGGCCAGCAGGGCCAGCCGCGCCCACCAGCCCGGCTGCGCCGCGAGCAGCGTCGCACACGCGAGCACCAGCGCCAGCACAGCGGCCAGGGCCGAGCGCGCCTCGCTTTCGTTCAGCGGCGGCGCGGCGCTCAGCGTCTCGACGTGCCAGCGCCGCAGGCTCGGCAGCGCATAGCGCCAGGGTTCGGGCCGGTGCGAGAGGAAGGCCGCCTGGCCAGCGAGGCGCCTGGCACCGGGTGGGCGACGCGCCGGCAGCGGCGCGCCGGCCGGAGGTGGCAGAGGGGCGTCAGGGCGGCTATATGCCGCCGGGGCAAGCGGCGTGGCGGCCGTCTCATTTGTCGCCGATGGGGTCAGAGCCGGCGAGCGGTCCACACCCGCTGCCGTGGCCGCACCCGCTGCCGCGGCCGCACCCGCTCCATGATCCGCCTCCGCGAACAGCGGGCGCGCCGAAATGTGTGGCGGGATCGGAATCGCCCCGGCCGGCGCATGGACCGCCGGAGCTGCTGGATCAGCATCGCCGCGCTCGTCGGCGAGCGAACCGGGCAGCGCGGGACCTTCGGTGCCCGACTGCTGCCGGAGGGTGGTCATCAACCAGTCAGGTAGAGAGGTAGCGCCATGCGCGTCATCCGGCGTAGCCTCCGGCGTAGCCTCACGCGCGCCGCTGGCCGCGCCATCGGCCGGGGCACCTGCCGTGGCGGCCCGCACGTCGCGGTCGTGCGCCGGTTGCTCCCACGCCGGGCCGGCATCCAGCGCGCTGCCACAGCGCATGCAGTGGCGCGCTTCGGCGGGATTGCCAGCCCCGCAGCGTAGGCAGATCTGTGCCGCGGCCTGATCGCTGGCCGGTAGCTCGCCTGACCGCGGCTGCGACTGCAGCGCCGCGAGCGCCGCGCGCAGATCCTGTTCGAGCGCGAGCGCGCTCTGCTGTCGTTGCGCGGGGTCGAGTTCCATGGCGCGCATCACGGCCATCTCGGTCAGCCGGCTGACGGCGGGATTCAGCTGGCGCAACTGAGGGATCGCCTGCGCGCCGAGCCGTGCGGGCGCCTCAGTTGGCTGATAGCCAGTCAGCAGGTAGAACAGGCTGGCGCCCATGCCATACACATCGGTGCGCGCATCGGTAGCGCCCGAGGCGCGATATTGCTCGGGCGGCGCGTAGCCAGGCGTGAAGGCCAGCGCCGCGCCGATCGTCTGCGTACCGGGGGCGAAGAGTTTGGCCAGTCCCAGGTCGATCAGGATGGGGATGCCCTGGCGTGTGACCTTGACGTTGGCCGGCTTCACGTCGCGGTGGATGATGGGCACCGGCGAACTGTGCAGCGCGTGCAAGGCGCCACAAATGGGAATCACCCACTCCAGGATGCGCGCCTCCGGCAGGGTCCAGCCGGTGCGGCGGATGTGGTCAATGGCGATCTCTTCGAGCGTGTGGCCATCCACATAATCCATCACGAGATAGAGGTGGCCCATCTGCTCGAAGACCAGATAGGCCCGCACCAGATGCGGATGACGGGTGTTGAGCAGGAACTCGGCTTCCAGGTGGAACTGGCGCCGTGTGTTGGGGTCCTGGTAGAAGGCCTCTTTAAGGGCGCGTCGGTAGCCGAACGTGATATCCAGTGCCTTGTAAATGTGGCCGAAGCCCCCGCCACTGATGTAGCCCTGAATCAGATAGCGGTTGAAGAGCAGTGTACC
>DASYGC010000288.1:0-8263 GCA_036000225.1 Ktedonobacterales bacterium
GGCTTGCATCGCGCACCTCCGGCCGGGGGGAACCAGCAGCCGTCGCCAGTGACCGCTGCTACACGCTCTCATTGTACGCGTCAGGCGCGGCCAGCCGAAAGGGGCACGGTTGATGCCGTTCGCTTACCCTTGCCACTGTACCCGCAAGTATGTTCTAGTGTAACAGGACGAACCGCAAGCCCGCGCGGCCGAGACGGTGCGGCAGCGCATCGTGGTGGCGCCTACGGCCAGCTAGCAGTTTAGCCGCCTACACTGGAGACCAAATGAATCCCAAGGCCTATCGGCTTCCCACACATGTGCTCCCTCGTCACTATGACATCGCGCTCGAAGCCCGGCTGGGAGACGAGCGGTTCGGCGGCCACGTCGCCATCCAGCTCGAGTTGACGGCCCCCACGGCCACCATCGAGCTCCACGCGCGCGATCTGCGCATCGCCGACGCCCAGGTCCAGTTCACCGCCCAGGGCCGGGCCCAGAGCCTGGGGGGCACGGTGACGCTGGATGCCGAACGCGAGCTCGCCGTCATCCAGCTCGCGGAGCCCATCGCCGCGGGATTGGCCACCCTCGACCTCGACTTCACCGGGAAAGTCAGCGGCGGGCTGGAGGGTCTCTTCCTTTCCAAAGATGGCCAGGATGAACTGCTCTGCACCCAGTGCGAGGCGACCGGGGCACACGCCATCTTCCCCTGCTTCGACGAACCGACCTTCAAGGCGCGCTTCACCTGGCAGGTCACGACCGCGCCGGGGGCCACCGTGCTGACCAATGGGCGGCTCGTCGCGGCCGAGATGACCGCCGACGGCAGCGCCCGTACCTGGACCTTCGCGCCGACCGCGCCGATATCCACCTATCTGGTCGCGCTGGTCATCGGCGACCTGGCCAGCACGCCGGATCAGTTGGTCGCGGGGGTGCCCCTGCGCATCTGGGCGCTCAAGGGTAAAGAGCATCTGGGCCAGTTCGCCCTGGACTACACCGCCCGGCTCCTGCCGTTCTACGAAGACTATTTCGCCACGCCCTACCACTTTGCGAAGCTGGACCAGGTGGGCGTGCCGACCTTCGGCGCGGGCGCGATGGAGAACGCTGGGCTGATCGTCTCACAGCAGATCGCACTGCTGCTGGACCCACGAACCGCCTCGCGGCGCCAGGAGATCCTGGTGGCAAGCGTCATCGCGCACGAGTTCGCCCACATGTGGTTCGGCGATCTCGTGACGATGACCTGGTGGGACGACCTCTGGCTCAACGAGGCGTTCGCCAGTTGGATGGCGTCCCACGCGTTGGATGCCCTCTCACCGCACTACCACATCTGGGATGAGACGCAAGGCGGGCTCGATCGCGCGCTCGCGACCGACGCGCTCGCCAGCACCCACGCCATCTACAATCCTGTTGAGACGCCCCGCGCCATTGAAGAGAATTTCGATGCGATCACCTATGAGAAGGGTGGCGCTGTCCTGCGCATGGTCCACGACTTCCTGGGCGACGAGGCGTTTCGCGCC
This sequence comes from Ktedonobacterales bacterium, assembly GCA_036000225.1. Classification (GTDB taxonomy): domain Bacteria; phylum Chloroflexota; class Ktedonobacteria; order Ktedonobacterales; family JADMIN01; genus DASYGC01. The sequence goes on from DASYGC010000288.1 coordinate 1,488, forward strand.
GGCCTGCGCACCTACATGCGCGAGTTCGCCGAAGGCAACGCCGCTGGCGCCGACCTCTGGCGCCATCTGCAACAGGCGTCCCACCAGCCAGTGGCCCAGATGATGGAGAGCTGGATCTTGCAGGCCGGCCATCCGCTGCTTCAAATTGCCCTCGAAGAGTCCGGCACCACGACGCACCTGCGCCTGAGCCAGCGGCGCTTCTTCGCCGGCCTGCGCGCCCCGGCGAACGATCAGGTATGGCAGGTGCCCCTGGTCATTCGCTACGAAGACAGCGCCGGGCAGCACGAGACGCGCTACCTCCTCGCCGAGCGCAGCGCCTCGCTCCCGTTGAACGTCAGCGGCGAACTGCTCTGGTGCTACCCCAACGCCAGTGAGGTCGGCTTCTATCGCCAGCAACTCGACGCCACGCTACGCGAGCGCCTGCTGGCGCATCTCGATCAGCTGACGACCGCCGAGCGCAAGGGTCTGCTGCGCGACCAGTGGGCGCTGGTAGCCAATGGCAGCCTGCCCATCTCCGCCTATCTCGACGTGCTCGGCGCGCTGGCGCACGGCGACGATCCAACGCTGATCGGCCAGATTGTCATGGATCACCTGCGGCGGGTTGAGGATTTGCTGGAGGTCGCGGGCGACGCGCCGGCGCAAGCCAGCTTCCGTAGCTGGACCGGCGGTCTCTTCGGCGAGCGGATGAGGACGCTCGGCTTCGAGCCGCGTGCGGACGAGCCGGAGGCCACCGCGCAACTGCGCGCGCGCGTCCTTTCCGCCATGACGCGCTACGCCCACGATCCGCAGGCCATCGAGCAGGCGCGTGCCGGGCAGGAACGCGAAGCCGCCGATCCCGCGGCCGTGGATGCCAATCTGGCGCCGGTCTTCGTCGCCGCCACCGCCCAGTTCGGGGACACCGCCACCTACGAGCGCTACCTGGGCATCTACCAGCGGCGCAAGGCGGGTGGCTACACACCACAGCAGGTAGAGCGCTACATCGACGTCTTCGCGCGCTTCGAGCAGCCCGATCTGGCGACTCGCACGCTCGAATTGCTGCTGGGCGACTTCTTCCCGTTCCAAGGTGTGTTGCAGGTGGCGGGACCGATGATAGCCCAGCCACGCACCCAGGTCGCCGCGTGGGAGACCCTGAAGGCCTTCTGGCCAATCATCGAGGAGCGCGCACCGTTCGTCGCACCGGCCGTCGTCGAGATGTCGTCGGGCAATCTTCCCCCGTCCTTGCGCGCCGATGTCGTGGCCTTCTGGGCTGCCCACCTGCACGGCGAGTATGTCGGTCCCTATGCGCGCGGGCTCGAGCGGATGGACCAGAACGCCGAACTGCGGGCGCGCACGCGCGACGATCTCATCGCTTACTTCCGCCGCATCGCGTCGCTCGAGTCCGCCGCATCGCCCGCATGACCGACCACAACACCAGCCATACTGACGGGCGCCAGCGGTGCTCGGTGCGCGGTGGCCTTGACAGCCAGCCATGTGAGCCAGTAGAATCGCTACGGTGGCCGGTGAACTGATGCTGGCCAGCAAGTTGTCCTAGAGAGAAGTTGAGTTCATGGTGTTGACCTCCACGCCTGCGCGCGTCCGCGTTCACATATCTTGCCCGTGGAAGTTGCCAGCGCCCCGCTAAGCTGATCCCGATCACTCGGCCGCAAGCCTGTTTTTGGTCGCCGGTCCGCCCAATTGACCTTCTCTCTAGCTCCCACGCCACGGGCAGATAGCTGCCTGTGGCTTTTTTTGTCTCGCCCGCGACCATCGCCGCACCGCCTGAATCCAGGGCGGCCACGTGTGACGCGCGGCGATCCAGGGCCACAGGAACCGTCGTTCCTGTGGCCTTTTTGTGTGTACTCCCGCTTCGGAAAGGACGAGTCCTTGATGCAACCCACTGTGAGTCTGCTGATCTTCCCCACAACGCTGTTCGGCCGGTCGCGCGATCGCGACGCCCCACCGGCCGCCCGCTTGAGCAGAAACACGAGGACCACCCTTGGCACACGCCATCGCATCCAGCGACAATCTAAGCGACAATCTGAACGAGTACGACGACTCAACCGGTGACGAATACCTTGGCATTTATCGCTGCCAACGCAGACGCCAGCACGCCGCGTCGCGGTGGGAAACGTGTCAGCGCCGACCGCCTCGCGAGAGCGAACTGGCGGCGGAACGCGCGCGGGTGCGCCCCGCCGCACGCCGGCAGCGACCAAATCGGCCGGAAGAGTTTCGCTGCCGGCACTGCCGTGTCTTCGTCGGGGCCGTGCCGAGCGGCGGGCGACACCGCAATCACTGTCCCGTCTGTCTGCACTCGCGACATGTGGACGACCGTCTGCCCGGCGACCGCGCCAGTGCCTGCGGTGGCACGATGGCGCCCGTAGGAGCGTTCGTCCGCCCCAATGGCGAGCACACCGTAGTGCATCGCTGTTTCAGTTGTGGCATCGAGCGGCATAACCGCATCGCGGCCGACGACGATTTCGTCCTGGTGCTGGCGCTGCCCGATGTGACACGGCGGGTCGCGGGGGTGGGCGATCAGCCGGTGGAAGGAAGGAGGACCAGCGCCTAACGAGCGCCATGGCCCCATGGCGCTCGCTACGCCCGCAGCGCGCCGCGCAGCTCGTTCAGTTCGCGGCGCGTCGGCGTGTCGGCGGTCAGCTCACGTGCCACATGGGCGCAGCCATGCATGATGGTGGTGTGATCGCGCCCACCTAGTTGCTGACCGATCTGCGCGAGCGAGGCCGCCGTCTCTTCGCGCAGCAGATACATGGCCACCTGGCGCGACCACGCGACCCGCTGGTCGCGCCCCTTGCCACGCAGCGCTTCGAGCGTGACACCAAAGTGGCTCGCCACCACGCGCAAAATAGCATCGCCACTCACCGCGGATTGTCTGGGCGCCCGCAGGGGAGAGAGCGCACGGCCAACCATCGCCACATCCAGCGGTTGTTTGAGCATATGCGCATACGCCGCCACCCGGTTCAGCGCGCCCTCCAGTTCGCGAATGCTCGCGCACTCGGCCCGCGCCAGTTCCGCCAGTACGGTCTCAGACGCCGCGATGGCCAGTTGCTCGGCCTTGGCGCGCAGGATGGCCAGGCGGTGTGCCTCGTCCGGCGGCTGAATATCCGCCAGAAGCCCCCATTCGAAACGCGAGCGCAGGCGGTCATGCAGATGGCGCATCGCTTTGGGGGGACGGTCGCTCGTGAGTACGATCTGGCGGTTGATATCGTGCAGGGCATTGAAGGTATGGAAGAACTCTTCTTCGGTCGCTTCTTTGCCCGCGATAAACTGGATATCGTCCACCAGCAGCACATCGACCTCACGATACTGCGCGCGGAACTCGTTGGTAGTGTGATGGCGGATGGCCTCGATCATGTCGTTGGCGAAACGCTCGGCCGCGACATAGCAGACGGCAAGCCCCCGCGCGCGCACCACATGTCCGATGGCCAGCAGCAGATGGGTTTTGCCCAGACCCGTGCCGCCATAGATGAACAGCGGGTTGTAGCTCTGCCCCGGTGTGGCGGCGATTTGCTGGGCAGCGGTGAATGCCAGCCGGTTGGCGGTGCCGGCAATATACGTCTCGAATACCTGCCGAGCGCCCACATCCGGGTCAGCGAATGGGTAGCTCCGTGGCACCAGTGGACGCGCCGGCACCGCGTACCGCGCTGCCGTTGGCGCGAGCGCGGGCGTGGCGCTCGCGGGGCTGAGCCGCGGTGGCGCGACCGAGGAGGCCGCCGGTAAGGACTCCGTGAGCGCCAGCAGCGCCGGCTGCGCCACTGGAGGCGCGGCATGCCGGTCGCCCGACGTTCGCGACGCACGGGGCGCGTCGAGTACGGCGCGGCGCTCGTGATGTTCGCCGCTAGATCGTGGGAGGCGCGCGACGCGGCGCCGTGGCGCGACGGTCTGGCGGATTGGCATGGCAACCGGCGCGTCAGTGTGCGCGGCGCGCGGCGCCAGCGCTGAGATGGAGGGCGCCGCCTCTCGGCTTCCATCCGGCACTTCGTGCGGGCGAGCGGGTCCGCTGACGACAAAGCGCACGTTGAGCGACTGGCCCAATGCCTCGCTGGCGGCATCGACCGCGACATCATGGAACCGCTGGCGCAGATGCTCGCAGGCAAAGCTATTGGGTGCGGCGACGACCAGTTCTCCTGGGTACGCGTCGATACCCTCGGTGGCCTTGAACCACGTCGTATACGATGCGCCACTCACGCGTGTGCGCACGCGTTCGAGCGCCGTCTGCCAGAGCTGTTTGGCGTTCACGCGTTCTTGCCTCCGCAGGCCAGCGCCTCGCCCCAGGCACAACCGAATACGATCCCCTCGCCACCCCGCCCGCTGCGCACCACTGCCGTCACTGATGATCGCCTGTTCGACGTCGCGACAGTTGCCACACGGACCCACAGCAGCGTCGCCACAGGTGGACGCGGCGGCCAGGGAAGTGGGTGGGGGGATAGATCTGTCGCGGGGATACGCACTGCATGGAGGAGCTTGCAAGGTTTCATGCTACCACTCCCGCGCCCTTCTGTAAAGCCCTTCATGCGGGACATTTCGGTCCCCGATCCCAGGCATGAACAAGCAAGAGTGGTGCCGCTACCTCCCGTTTCGGGAGCGCCGCTGAGCCAATCCTAATGTCGCGTTCAGCGACTGCTCAGGTGGGTCCGGTACTCTGTCGAAGATGGTTCATCCAATACAGCGTTGCGTTCACCATCTATCAGGAGGAAACGTTCATGCGTAGCACACCTCGACCCCGCGCCGCGGGGTTCGTGGCCCTGCTGGCTCTGCTCGCGGCGCTAACCTTCGCGGCTTGCGCTCCCCGCAATGCGTCCCAGACGGGCGGCGGCAATAGCTCGTCCGGCCAGACCACCACACAGGGGAGCGGGAGTCAGGGCGCCTCGAACCAAACCGCCACAAACCAAACCACCGCGAACCCGGACATTCAGTCGGTGCAGAATGCCGACAACTCGATCCAGACCACGCTGCAGTCGCTGCAGTCAGCATCGAGCGATGCGAACACCGACTATTCCAGCCAGGACAATCCGACAGTGCCTTGAACGCCCAACGGGCGCCAGACAAACGCTTCCACGCTCGCGCGTGCGCTCCGCCGGTGGCGATTGGTCCACAGGTGACGCGCGAACCACCGCACTAGACAACAAGAGGGTAACGAGGGTAACTATGAAGATCATCCCGACCATTCGCCGCGCGCCTCAAGGATTCGCGCGCCGCATCGGCGCGGCAGGACTCGGTATAGCCCTGGCGGCGACCCTGATGCTGCCGGGCACCTCACTGGCCGCACCACGGCTCGCACCCCAGGACAGCCCGTGCCCCCAGCCCGTGACCGTCCAATGCGTGATCACCTTCGGCAATGGTGAGATCGCCAAGCGCATTGCCTCACTCAACACACTCAGCGGCAAGGCCACCGCGCAGCTGAACGCGAATCACATCAACAGCACCCAGGCTGGCGTCATCACTGGCGATGTCAGCACCAACGAAAGCGGCCTGCAGGCCCTCCAGACCAAACTCGATGCCGAGACAACGCTGGCCGCCGCCCGCGCCGATGTGCTGAGCATCTACACGCAGTTTCGCGTCTATATTGTCGTGCTGCCGCGCGACTACCATGAGATCTGGCTGGACATTCTGACCAACGTGCAGGTGACCATGGCAGGCAAAGCGACGACGATCCAGAATGCGATCAACGCCGTGTCTGCCCTGAAGGACAACGACAATGATGGCGACATCGCCACACTCGACGCGGCCTTTAGCGACTATCAGGCGCAGTTAGGCGCGGCCACCGGCCAGATCAACATCGCCAATGGCCTGTTGCCAGAGTTTACCCCACAGAACTATGACGCGAACCCTGGTGGCTACAAAGGTGACTGGACCACCTTCCATGGCGACATCAAAGCCGCCCATAGCGACATCCTGGCGGCGGCGGCGGATCTCCACAAGATTGCCAAGGTGCTCAAAGAGTTGATCAACGAGCAGCATCTGGCGCCTGGCGCAACTGACACCAACGAGCCGTAAGACGCCGCGCTGACGCAGTGGCACCTCAGGCAGCTCGCAACCTCCCGCGATTGATCTGGGGCGCGGAAGGCGACCGCTGAGATCGGGTGAGGTGTTGGCGCTTCCCGCTCATAGAGGTCGCTCCTTCGGAACACAAACACGGTGTTAGTACAATAGTACTCAGGTTGCGAGCCGGCTCACGTGTGGTGTGAGCCGGCTCGCGCCTGCCATGAAGGTGTGGCGGGCCCATGGCGGCTGGCGCGATCACGCGTGAACCGACATAACCGCGCTGGAGCCGGCCCGGACGCATGGTTGCGTTCCTGGCTGGTTGTGCGTAAGATAGTAGCTGCCCGGGAGTGGACGTGCCGGGTGTAGGCGTGGGCGCTGTGGTGTATGCGGCGTCGCGGAGTTTCGGTTCGCGCAAGGTTTGTGCGCGGATGGGGGAGGATGTGGCATGGGCAGGGATACGCGCGATCCGCGAGACGAGGAGTGGTCGGACCGCGATGACGCGGCCTACGGGCGCCGCACGCCGCCACCCCGCCGCGGCGGCGACACTCCGCCCAGCGGGCGGTATGGGCGCTCCGATCCCGTCGATCCCGCCAATCGCGGCTCTGACCCCGCTGGCCGCGCCGCGAGCAATGGGCGTTCGGGCGCGAGCAATTCGGGCACAACGCCGGCAGGTGGTCGTGGCTTTGGCGGCGGCGGATTGATCCGCCCGCCACTGGCCGGCGCGGGTGGCGATGGGCCGAGCAGTGGGTCCGGATCGGCGGGGAGCGGGGCAAGCCGCTCGGGTCCCAGCGCCGCGC
>DASYGC010000289.1:0-5260 GCA_036000225.1 Ktedonobacterales bacterium
TACAGCCCCAGGCCAAAGAGCAGCCCGAACATATAGGGGAAATTGTAGAATGAGCGCCCCGTGCTGTAGTAGTGCGGCTTCATGGCCCACATGTAGGGATGCAATTGCGCGGGGTCCAGCCCATCGCCGTAGGTCTCGCGCTGCGCCTCCAGCATCAGCGCGTTCAACTCCTCCACCGACAGCTCGCGCTGGCGGCGCGCTGCGAAGACGCGCTGTTCGAAGAGAAAGCGGCTGGTGATATCCACCACCACCTGGCAGGATCCTTGGAGCGAGGCTTCGAGGATTTCGAGCTGTTCGGCGGGTGTGCCGCGTCGCAAGGCGGCATTGCGGATGATCGTCTCGCAGAAGATGCTGGCGGTCTCGGCCAGCGTCATCGGGGTCTGGCGCTGCAGCATGGTGCGCTGGGCCAGATTCAGGTTGTGGTAGCCATGGCCCAACTCGTGCGCCAGTGTGCTGACGCCGGGGAAGGCCGGCTTGAAGTTGGCGAACACGCGCGATTCGTCGCCGCGCAGCGCCATGCAGAAGGCGCCGTCACGCTTGCCCGCGCGGGGCTCGGCGTCGATCCAGCGCTCGCGGAAGGCGCGGGCGGCGAAGTCGCCCAGCCGCGGCGAATAGCTGCCGAACTGCTCGACGATGAAGCTCGCGCCCTCGGCGAACTGCCACTCAGTGGCGCCGGCGCCCACCGGTGCGAAGAGGTCATACCAGGCCAGCGCGGGAAGGCTCAGCGCGCGCGCCTTGGCGCGCAGGTAGCGGCGGAAATCGGGGAACGCGGCGCGCGCGGCTTCGAGCATTGCCTCCAGCGTCTGCTGGTCGATGTTGGCCTCGAAGAGCGCGGCGGCGAGCGGGCTGTCCCAGTGGCGCCGCCGCGCCAGCGCGCCCACCTCGCCTTTGATGCTGTTCAGGGCGGCGGCCAGCGGCACCGCCGCCCGCTCCCAGCCGGCCAACTCGGCCGCATAGGCGCGCTGGCGCACCGCGCGGTCGGGGTCGTAGGCCAGATTGCGCACCACACTCATTGGCAGGTCTTGCGTGGTGCCCTCCAGCTCGATGGGTACGCTGAGTTGCGAGGTGACGGTGCCATGCAGCCGAGACCAGGCCGAGCCGCCGGTCACGTTCAGCTCGGCGGCCAGGTGTTCTTCGGCGGGCGACATCAGGTGCGTGGCGGCGATCTTCGCGCGCTGGAGCATGAAGGCGTGCTCGCGCGCGGCATCCGATTGCGCGCATAGCGCGTCCACATCCAGCGCGCCGATCCAGGCGGTGAAACGCGTGCCCAGCTGCGCCAGGCGCACCGTCTGCTGTTGCAACTCGCTCTGGCGCGCCTGGGCCAGATCATCGCGCGAGTTGGTGCTGACGAAGGCGCTGATGTAGGCGCCCAGCGTGCGCACCTCCTCCAGGATGGCGTTGTAGCCGGCCAGCGTCCGCTCGAAGGTCTGGATGGTGGCGGCATCGAGCGGGGCTGGCTCGCGCAGGGCGATATGCTCGGCGTCGAAGAGCTGCGCCAGCGCGTTGGTGTGGTCCACGAACGCCTGAAAGCCGCGCGCGAACTCGGGCGAGTCCAGACCGGGGTAGACGACGCTCATATCCCAATGGGGCAGACTCTGCTCGCTGGCCATCGTCGGTGTACTCCTTATGTGCTGTTGGTCCGGTTTGCATCAGTATATGTCGTTCGCCAAGGAGGATGCGTCAATGCGCCATGCGGATGGAGACCTTGTCTCACCCCCAAGAGCGACGCTGCGCTACACCCGTGCGCCAGGGCAGATAACGAGGCGCAGAGCGCATACCCGTGCGCCACGACGGAGATAAGGGGGCGGTGAACACGAACGTCACGTAACCTCAGCCGCTTGCGCGTGGATGATACACTGACAACAGGATGCTGGCGGCGCCGCGATGCGGTTGCCACGCGCGCGATCAAGAAGCGCAATCATGATGCGGCGCCGCCCCGCGCGGGCACCACTAGAGGTGCCACGCGCGACCCGTTTGTGTGGGCATCCCATGGCGCACCGCCGCGCCAGGTATCCGCAATCCATTGCTGGCTACCCGAGAAGGAGCTTCAACGTTGACGCCCTCCGCTGACCATCTGGACTACACCCCCCGCCCGATTCCCGCCCTGGGAGCGCGCGCGACCTACACCCGCACCATCACCAGTGCCGAGGTGGCGCGCTTTGCCGAGCTCACCGGCGACACCAATCCCGTGCATCTCAACGCTACATACGCCGCCACCACGCGTTTTGGTGAGCGGATCGTCCACGGCATCTTGACCGCGGGACTCATCTCCACGGTGATCGGCACACAGTTACCCGGCCTTGGCGCCATCTATTTGCGGCAAGAACTCAAGTTTCTGGCGCCGGTGCACCACAACGACACGATTACCGCCAGCGCCGAGGTCATGGCGGTGCGCGCCGACAAGCGCATCCTGACGCTCAAGACGCAGTGCGTCAATCAACTGGGCGAAGTTGTGATCGATGGCGAGGCCGTCGTGATGTGCTGATGGGCTGACGGCTGTGTTGAGGAATTACGGCCCGCGGTCTGGCAGCAAGCTCTTCAGTGGCACCGCCGCATCGGCGAGCGCCGCCGGGTCCGGCGTCACGCGCGCCGCGATCAGCCGCTTGAGCGTCGCCACCTCGCGCACCTGATTGACCGCCAGCGCGGCCAGCAGGCGCCCCTGGCGCAGATAGCACGCGATGAAGGGGGCGACTGGTGGCTGCCCGCGCAGCACCACCTGATCCCAGGTGGTGGCGTGGCCGACGTACTGCATTTTCAGATCGTAGACATCCGACCAGAAATAGGGTACCGGGGTGTAGGGCAGGCGTTCGCCCAGCATGTTGCGCGCCGCCGCCGCACCCTGGCGGAGCGCGTTGTCCTCGTGCTCCAGCCGCACGCGCTCGCCCGTCAGCTGGTATGGCCAGCGCGCGACATCACCCGCCGCGAAGATACCCGGCACGTTCGTGGCGCAGTACTCATCCACCAGCACGCCATCCTCCAGCGCCACGCCCGTGTCGCGTAGCCATTCGTCAGCCGGGAGCATGCCCACGCCCACCAGCAGCAGATCGCAGGCCAGCTCGGCGCCCGCGGCCGTCGCCACCGCCGTGACGCGCGCGCTGCCGCGCACCGCCATGATGGCCTCGCCCAGACGCAGATCCACGCCGTGCGCCCGGTGAATCTGGGCACAGAACGCGCCAACCTCGGCGCCCAGCACGCGTCCCAGCATCGCGGGGAGCACTTCGAGCACGGTGACCGCCACACCCAGTTGGCGGCAGGCCGCGGCGACTTCCGCGCCGATGAAGCCGGCCCCGGCGATCACGACGCGGCCACCGCGCGCGGCCACGTCGTGTAGCGCGTCGCGCAGAGCGCGCGCGTCGTCTAGCGTGCGCAGCTCGAGCACGCCGGGCAGATCGGCCCCAGGTACCGCCAGGCGTCGTGCCTGCCCGCCGGTGGCGATCAGCAGGCGGTCGAAGCGCAGCCGCGCGCCGCTGGCCAGCAGCACTTCCCGCCGCGCCGTATCCAGCCCTACCGCCGCCGTGCCCAGGAGCAGGTCCACCTGTTGCGCGGCATAGAAGGCGGCATCGCGCAAGAAGACCCTGGTATCCGGCGTGGCGCCCGTCAGCACGCCTTTGGAGAGCGGCGGGCGTTCGTAGGGCAGGTGCGGCTCCGCGCCGACGAGCACCAGTCGCCCCGTGAAGCCCGCGCGCCGCAACTCTTCGACGGCGCTGGCGCCGGCCATGCTGGCGCCCACGACGACGAACGTCTGGTTGGCGGTTGCGCTGGCCATACGCGCGCCTCCTACACCTGGATACCACCCCAACACGAGCAGCAGCGTACCACCAGCAGCGCACCCGGCGCCGGCATCCGATTCCAGTCTCCGTCGCGTTGCTACGAGTTTAAGAACGGCAGCTTACAGAATGAAGCGAGCGTGTGGCATAGTTTGCCCGTCGATTTGTCGTAACTGTCGTATATGGCGCGTCGAGTGCGGCGACCGTGGCGCGGGGGCGATCGTCATAGCAGGGCAATCAGGGGAGCGACTGCACATAGGCCGCCGCCAGCACGTTGAGCACGGCGCGATCGGTCGACCATTCCAGCCGTGACCCATGCCAGCCCGCCGCGATGCCCGCGCGCTGACCATTCGGCAGCGGAATCGTGACCGAGGTGCCGGTGTGGCTGCTGTCGCCCTCTCTCCAGATGCGGACCGGTGGATCGCTGTTGGGGGCGGCGGCCTCGCGCGCCAGGTCCGCCAGTTGGGCATCCTCCACGAGGATGTCAACCGTCAAACCGGTGGTGCGGACAGCAAACGCGCCGGTCGCTTCGCGGTAGGCGCTGACCAGGTCGCGTAACCGCTGCGCGAGGACATCACCATCCGCGGCCGGCGGGGCGGCACGATGCTTCAGACCAGACGCCGCCAGCTCACCCGTGGCGCGCACCAGCTGGTGCAGGTGCGCCCGCAGTTGGTGGACGCGCATTTTGGCTGCCAGCAAATCGGCGAGAGTGGTAAGATACTGTTCATCCACCTCGCTGAACGCATGTTTGCGCGGGCTGATGAACCCCATGATGCCAATGACCGCACCCAGCGCCGTGAGGGGCAGCAGCAGATACGAGAGGCCACCGAGCTGCGTCATCATCACATTGGTGCCCAATCTGGTCCCTGGGAGGGTCGTGTCGTTGCAACGCTCGGCCTGCCCGCTGGTCAGCAGTGTGACCACGGCGAACCGTTCGCCAGAGTGCAAGTTGGAGCGCATATCGGCATACTGCGACGTGACATTCAGTTTCAACCCCACCTGCGCGACGAGCCGCAGCGCGTGCGGATCTGAGGGATCCTCAAAGCGCTCGCAGACGAAACCCATCGTCACCTCGGGCCGCAATGCCTGGACGCCGGCGATGGCGCGCTGGCAGACTTCCACGAGATCCATGCCATCGGCCACCTGATGGATGAGCGTGGCGAGCAAGGCTTCACGTGGACTCCAGGCCCCGCCGCCGCCGCTGGTCCGGCCACGGCGCCGCGGTCCGTTGATCTGGGTGCGATAGCGATCGAGTGTGGCGCGACTGAAACGGACCTGCCCGCGGGGAGTGCGTGTATCGGGGATGATGTCGTGGCGCGAGACCGCCATGTGCAGGGTGGAGCGGTGGATTCCCAGGTACTTGGCGGCCGCCCCGATGCCCATCAGGGGTTCAGGTGTGATGGGTGTCGTACTCAAGATCGGATTTCCTTTCGCGCAAACCTGGCAGGCTTGACGCCGGGCATACGATGATGCTATAGTCAGAGCGGACGGGC
>DASYGC010000290.1:0-3491 GCA_036000225.1 Ktedonobacterales bacterium
CACAGGAGCGCTCGATGATCGCGAGCGCGGCATCTAGCGGTTTGCCACTGACCAATTCAGCGATGCCGCGCCGGCAGTAGCCCGTCGCGGGCGGCGCCGTCTCATCAATCGTTTCGCCGCGCAATTGAAAGACCAGCGCGAGCGGCTGTGGCAGCGCGGGATGATACGGGCCCAGCGGGAATCGTGTGGTACTCGTAAGCCACTCCTTTCGCGATGGTTCGGGACGGTGGAGGCGAGCGGGGGCGCGCACCAGCGCACCGGGGAGACGCTCGCAACGAGTATATCACGGGTGTGCCACGGGGACAACGGACGAAATCACGGCCCAGCCCGCTCCATCGCTGGGCGTAGTGGCCCGACGGCACACGGAAGAAAAGTGGGGAAGAGGCGTACGCCCCTTCCCCAGCATGATGGCATCGTGCCAATCAGCGATCAACCAGCGCCATGTGCCTGGTTAGCACTCGCTATGGCCGCAGTTGTGGCATTTCTTGCAGCCTTCCTCATAGACGAGGGTGTTGCAGCCGCAACTGGGGCACAGATTGCCGGTCACGGTGTACAGGGCGAGATTCCCAGGATTCACGCCCGTGGCGCGTCCGCCGGTGGTGGAGGTGTGGCCGTTGCTCATGCCACCACCGGCATGTCCCGTGTCGCCGGGCGCGGATGCGGTGGGCGATGGCGCGTTGGTGGCGTCATCCACGGCCGTAACGGGGCGCATGCTGGCCTGGTGCAACTCCAGTGCGCGGGCGACGGCGTCGGGAAGGGAGCGCACACGGTCCACGCCGAAGCCGATCGAGCCGCTGCCACCGATCGAGCGCAGTTGATGGGCGACCTCCGCCGCGCGGGTACTCTGGCTCACCGGGCTGTCGATCTGCAGGTGAATGGAGATCATCCGGCCCAGCGCCTCGGCCAGCGCCGCCACATCGGACCCTGCCTTGCCAACGTTGACGAAGATTTCAAACAGGCCATCGTCGTCGCTGTTCAAGGTGACGTTGACCTTGCCTTCGGGGGCACGGACCTGACGGGTGTAGCCCTGCACTACATCGGCGCGCACCTTCATCCCATTGCGATAGCGCACATCACGCGTCGGCATGGGGGCGGCTTCCGTTGGCGCGACAATCGGCGTCGTGGGGGTGGGCATGGGACTTGCCTCCTGACTTGTTGTCATCACCGGGGCATCAGCGCTTACCACTCTGGGGGCCTCCGTCACCGCCGAGAGCACGGCATCGCGGCTACCATCGCGATAGTACGTGACCCCTTTGCAGCCCAGGTCATACGCCAGAATGTACAAGCGCTTGACATCTTCAACGGTCTGGTCGGCGGGCCCGTTCACCGTTTTGCTGATACTGGAATCCGTATACTGTTGCACTCGGGCCTGGATCGCGACATGCTCCTCGGGGGCCAGATCCTGCGCGCTGATGAAGTAATCGGGATTCTCTTCGCCGGGGTGGGCGGCCTGCCAGGCCTCGTAGAGCGGGTGATAGATGATGTGTTCGCCAATGCGATCCACGCGCTTCATGACAAAGGTGTAGACCGGTTCGATGCCACTGGATACACCGGCGAGCAAACTGGTGGTGCCGGTCGGAGCCTGGGTCAGCAGCACGCCATTGCGGATGCCATGCTCCTTGATCCCAGCGCGGATCGGCTCGGGCAGCCGCTTGATGAAGGGTCCTTGTAGATACTTCTCCGCCTCGAAGAAGCCGCACGGCCCTTTTTCTTCAGCCAGGGCGACGCTCTCCTGATAGGTGGCGTCACGGATAATGCGATAGATGGTGTCAATCACGTCGAGGGATTCCGCGCTGCCATAAGGCACGCGCATCTTGATGAGGGCGTCGGCGAGGCCCATCGTGCCCAGGCCGATACGGCGCGTCCCCTCGCGCTGCATTTTGACGTGCAGTTCGGAGAAGTACGGCGTGGCTTCGATCACGTCGTCTAGAAAGCGGGCGGCATGCGCGGCGTCGCGCGCCAGATCGGTTTCCAGTAGTTGCCCGTTGTCGTCCACGTAGCGCGCCAGATTGAGCGCGCCCAGATTGCAGACAGCGCCCGCCTGCAAAGGTTGCTCCCCGCATGGGTTTGTACAGCGGATATTCTCGGCATACCACACGGGACTCTGCTCGCGCGCGCGCTGCATGAAGACCACACCCGGTTCGGCGGTGCGCCAGGCGGCCTCGCAAATCTGATCCCAGATGTCGCGAGCGCGCACCGTGCGTACTACACGGCCCTGCCACTTGAGATCCCAGGGCAGATCAGCCTTGACGGCGGCCATGAAGCCATCGCTGATGCATAGGCTCATGTTGGCATGCTCGATCATCACGGGCCGGTGTGTCACGGGATCGATGCGCTTGGCGGCGATGAAGGCTTCGATGTCGGGATGGTCGTCATCGAGCATGAGCATTAAGGCGCCGCGGCGCGAACCGCCCTGCTGAATGGTCTTGCCCGTAATCACGGAAGCGATCTCGCCGAACCAGATGACCCCCTTCTCGACGGGTGAGGCACCGTCATCCGCGCGGGCGACGGCATCATAGAGATACATCCAGGCGACTGGCCCAGAACTGGTGCCGTTGACGGTCTTGATGTAGGCGCCCTTGGGTCGCAACAGCGAGAAGTCCACCACCGGCGCCTCACCCTGAAAGAGCGCCGTAGCGGTTTGCGCGGCGCCATCGACGATGGCGACACGGCTGTCGTCGAGGGTCAGCGTGGCGGCCCCAGGCCGCAAGATGGTCACCCGTCGCCCATCGTGTGCGGTCACGCGTGCCCAGAGATCGCGCGCCTGCAGCGTTTCACCGGGGTGGTCATTCCAGCGCAGCGTCCACTCGGCGTCCTCGGCCAGCGCGTGGTCGAACTCAGGCGGCACGATCACCGCCACATCCACCGCGGCCAAACTTGGACTATCCTTCTCATCCAGCAGCCGGATGACATCGGGGTGACCGAGGCTCAACGCCACCGTCGGGCGCACCGTGCCATGCGCGCCACGGCCCGCGACTTGCATGGGAGTGCCGCTGGGCGGCATCGCCGAGAGATTGATGCCCACCCCGCCAGAGCGCGACATGATATCGGTCATCTGGGAGAGCGCGGCGAAAAAGGCCGGGCGTGCCGCAGCGGGATCGAGCATTGGCTTCTTGGGGGCGTTAGGATCGAGCGGATCTTCGCCGAGGCCGACGACATAGCAGTTATAGTACGTCACCTCGTGTTCGGTGCCCGCGCCCGAGAGAATGCGTCCCCCAGGAACGAACTTGAAGTCACTGAGCAGGTCGTAAAACTTGGCCGCCCACTCGTCGCGCTTGGCAGCGGTCGGCTCCACGCCGGCGATGCCGCGCGCGACACGCCGCCACATCTGCTCGGGGTACTCCTCCAGCGGAGTGCCATCTTCACCCTTGAGGGCATAGCGATCCTGGAAAACCTTATGCTGTAGGCCCTCCAGCCGAGTTCCTTGAGTGCTTGCCGGGGTCTGGTCGCGCAGCTCGTCGCGCGTGGTGTCGGACGCCATGCCCGTCTCC